>JAGACY010000145.1 GCA_017613855.1 Pseudomonadota bacterium | reverse complement strand
TCCAAAGTCGAATCAATGAATCATATGTTTTGTGACAATTTTAGCTTGAGATCTCTTGATCTTTCAAATTGGGATGTGTCCAATGTTCAGTCTATGGATAGCACTTTTTCCGGATCAACCTTCAATCAACCTATTGGGAAATGGAATGTTACAAACGTGACTGATATGAATAGTATGTTTTTTAAGAATATATATTTTAATCAGCCCATTGATACTTGGAATGTATCTCATGTTACAAACATGAGTAATTTGTTTTGCGAAGCTGCTTCCTTCAATCAGCCGCTGTCTTCATGGGATGTATCCAATGTGGACAGTATGCATGAAATGTTTCATGGAGCTGTTGCTTTTGATCAACCCATCGAAAACTGGAATGTTTCAAATGTTACTAATATGGGATATATGTTTTGCGATGCAACATCTTTTAATCAGCCTATTGGAAACTGGAAGGTTTCAAAGGTGACTGATACGGTGCATATGTTCGAAAATGCGAAAGCCTTTAATCAACCGCTTAAATGGGATGTCTCAAATGTAGAAAATCTTGCGAACATGTTTTCAAACGCAAGCAGTTTTAACCAGGATCTGTCCCACTGGAGTTTAAAGGAGTGGATAACAAACGGCCAGTCCGGAACCAAGATACTTGTCGACAATATACTCAATGGCACTAATATTAGTGAAGAGAATTACTGTAAAACGCAGTCCGCCTGGATAAAGGAATGCACAGAGGCACAACCAAAATTTAAAGATTATTGTGAAAAAATAGATATCGCCGAAGATAAAGAATATACGTGCAGTTCGGAATAATAATATCTGTTACAAGATTGAACGTTTTATTTCGGAAAAAATCCCCCAAATAACCAGAATTTGTGATATAGTCTGTTAAAAGAGGTGTTGTTTTCCGGCACCTCTTAGCCGAAAACGGGGTTTCTCAAGTTTGTAGAAAGGGGAAAAAGAATGTTACCAAAATTTGATGATAGTGCCGTCGCCAAGGATATCGAAGCCGTATGCAGCAAATGCGGGGAATCATGGCACGTGATAGTGGCTGTAGCAGATGGCAAAATTCAGCAGGTTCAATGCAAATCCTGCGGCGGCTACCACAAATATAAGCCCATCGCGCGCGATCGCATGACACTTAAGCGCGATACCAAATCAGCGCTGGCCGTAGGCTCCGTTCATGCGGCACCTGCAACCCCCAAAGAAAAGAAAGCACCCACCCCCAAAGTGCTCGAGCCTAAAGTGCCAGCCAACGATCGGCCCATTCGCAAATACAGCATCAAGGAAAAGGACTACCTGCTGGGCGACCGCATTGAGCATGTAAAATATGGCGCAGGCATCGTCGATGAACTCCCCTCCCCCAACAAAATGTACGTCACTTTCCAAACAGAACGCGTATTGCTCGTGTATGGAAAGTAATTAAACGACATTGCATTTCTATCAATGCTCAATTACGCATCATCGCAGGAACTATTTTGGTGAACAAAGTAATAACCGTCTTTGAACTGAGTGCAAATCAGAAGATGGTTATCGCTTGCACACCGGGTTAATCCAGGCTTCGTGCATGGTTCCAGAGTACATCCATCCAAATCGGAACAAGTATCGGAACAGAGATTGTAATCAATGATATGCCATCGGTAAATTCCGTCATTTCCCGCGGAACAGAGACTGGTTTCATGGCTGTAATAAAGTTCTCTGCCTGTATAATCAAAATCAAGATAGGTACACTTGGATCTTGTTTTTCCCACATTATTAGCTGTGCAGGAATCTCCCTCGTACATCTGGCTGGTGCAAGTGGCAACAATTCTATTATCATCATTAAAAGATATACATCGATCTGTGCCTGAATGTACATTATCACATTCCACGCGTATCAGATATTCGATACCGACGCCACCGCAATAAATCATGGTATTGCCTTCGCATCTCTCATCGTCGGTTTTCGAATTGCACTGTTCATCTGTTATTTCAACATAATCTGGAATATCAGGATCGTCTATAATAGGATCGTCAATCACAGGGTCGTCGATAATAGGATCTTCTATCACGGGATCGTCAATAACAGGATCATTCACCTCATTCAACTGAACGGCATGTCCCGCCATTTGTTCGCATCCTGCAAGAAGGATAAGACCAATTAATATCAATTCATACTGAATGCGTTTCATATAATTCATCCTAAAAGTAAGCGTATTGAATCACCTCAAAACATTTGGCGAAGCGTATGGCCGCAGGCCATAGCGACGCCGCGCAAGCCGTATTGAGCGCAGCGAGATAGGCTGCGCAACCGTTATAAAGTAACACCACAGAATGCCAATATCAAGGCAACACCGACCGAAAAGATGAGCGTATATCCGGGCCGATGGTTGGCCAGAATTCCCAATCCCCAGGCAGATGCGGCACATAATCCCAAAACGATCACGGCATACATTGCGGCCATGCCGATTCCGAGATGCATCCAGCCAGGCAGCAAGACTGCAACAGCCAGCAAACAAGCCGGAACGGGCAGAATTTTAAAACAAGATATCAAAAGCGCCTGATCGATATCATGTTTCGAAATAGGAAGCGCATCCACAAGCGTATTGTCGACGAGAATATTCTTAAGCGCATACCACGGTTTTGAAAACAGCACCCAGGGAACGACCGCTAAAAAAGGCATGAACAGCGTTTTAAAATAATCGGGATTCGACCAGAGCAGCAGACACAGAATGACGGCGAAAGTCGCGATGAGCACCGTCGAAAGTGTGTTTTTTCGTTGATACTGCACGCACAAAGCCTCGACGAGTGCGGTTCGGCCATCTTTGGCGGCCCGCATTTCGAGTGCTTTTTTGTTGTCGAGAAAGTCGTAATTGGCGTTTAAAACAACGAGATCCGTATCGATAAAGCTGGCAAGGATTGCATAATACCTTTTATGGTAAACGCGGGCGGCGTACAGCATGGCCACGACGAAGACGCCCAAAGTGATGCCAAATGCAGTGAATGCGGCTTTTTCAAACCCGGGTTTGAGCAGCGCTTCGACGAGGAGCTTAAGCAAAAGCGTCGTCATCAGGGATACAGCGAGTGCGATGGCTGGGGCCATGCTGAAAGCCATGGCGCCAAAACTGGCAGATTGTTCTTTGGTTCCTGCATTACCTGTATAAACAATGATAGCTGCAGCGACGGCGGCACAAATACAGAGTCCAACCGGCCATAACAATGCGCTTAGTGCGACGGGCAATGGCGTGACGATCATCTGCGGGGCCCAAAAGGCGAAATACAGCAGACTTGAGGCGATAATGAGCCCAAAGACACGCTTCATCTGAAAGATAAAGAGCTGCAGCGGTTTAACGGGCCACGAAGCCATCACGCGCGTGTCTTCACTGCGAAACAGGATTTCGAGCATGATAAAGGACAGGAACGAAGCACCGAGTGATGTTGCCCAAAAGGAGATTTCAAGAAAGCTGCCGCCGGGATGATCCGCCGATGAAGCCAGATCCGTTCCCAAAAGAAACCACGACGCCAGCGCAAGCAAAGGCATTGCCAATATAAACAGAAGCACCTTGCGTGGCGTCGTCTTTCTGTGCTGTACTTTTGCAAGAATGTCTGAGGTCATCACTTTGGCATTCTCACAGGACGTTCGGATTTATAGAGGATGGGAGCCTGCTGGACGGGCATATTTGCGCGTGCATTTTCCTGATTGACGTAGGCGGGACGCGGGCCCGATTTTTGCCCCAGTACACACTCGATTTCGCGTTCGATGGCCAGAATTCTGCGCTCCGAAAGCCTGGCCAGCTGGGGGTCGGGATTCAGCTTTAAAAAGGCACTGTAATTCTGGTGTGCAACTTCATACTGACCGGCGCGATAGGCATCTTCAGCGGCCTCAAAGTAAGAAACGGCGCGCACTTTTTCGCCCTGGCAGCCCAGTATCGGCAACATCATACATAACAAAATAATCCGAATGACAAATGGTTTCATCATCCCTCCCCAAATAAAACCAGATGCATTCTTAACAATTTTTGGAGCAGACGTCTATGATATTTACATTTCCTCAGTTCTGCAGGGCTGCAGCATTTAGAACATGACGCCATATCTTCCAACTTTTTTCCAGCCCTTCGGGCTGGAAAAAAGTTGGGGAAAAAAAAGGAAAATACCAATTTTAC
>JAGACY010000144.1 GCA_017613855.1 Pseudomonadota bacterium | reverse complement strand
TGATCTGGCATGTTCCCAGGGTAGTCTCATTTAAACATGAGGTTTCCTCGGTGCATTCTGTCTGGCAGCTCCCGATGGTATTGCATGCACCATTCTGGCAGGATTCGTCTTCCGGGCAAGCGGATTCAATCCATTCCACACAGCCGGTTTCCTCGTTGATTTTGCATGTTTTAAGGGTAGTCTCATTTAAACATGAGGTTTCCTCGGTGCATTCTGTCTGGCAGCTCCCGATGGTCTTGCATGCACCATTCTGGCAGGATTCGTCTTCCGGGCAAGCGGATTCAACCCATTCGGCGCATCCTGTCTCCGCGTTGATTTTGCATTCTTTGAGTGTAGAGTCATTCAGGCATGCGGGTTCGCCGGAACAAGGCTCATCACAAGAATTCGGGTTATCCTGAACTTTTTTGCCAGAATCATCAGCACACCCAAACAGCATGAGTGCCGAAATGACAATAGAGGTAATTTGCAACAATCGCATTATTTAGTCTCCTGCTTAGGTAAACACACACCATGACACGCCGGTACTTATAATTACGGCGAATTACCTTGTAAATGTACGTCTGCAAAAAAAAACGCTCCGCGTATTGCCGATGGCAATAGCGGAGCGCCGCGTAAATGTACGTCTGCAAAAAAAAACGCTCCGCGTATTGCCGATGGCAATAGCGGAGCGCCGCAGAGCGTATGAAGGCCGCAGGCCGAAATAGCGGCGGATCAACTCACATCAGAATCCTTGGTGTCTTCTTTTTCGGAAGATGTGTCCGCGTCTTTTTCTGATTCATCACTGACAGTTTCTTCGGGCTGGTCTGCTTTGGTTTCGGCAGCAGGTGAAGCGTCTTCGGCAGCAGGTGAAGCGTCTTCGGAGGTAGAATCATCCGTTTTGACGGCCTGCATTTCGATGGTTTTGCGGTGTTTGTGTGAATGTCTGCGGTTGCCGTGTTTTAAATTGAGGTAGACTGTATTGAGCATACCAAACCCGATGAAGTAGCAGACGAGCAGGAAGAACGCTAGTGTGGGATGCAGAACGAAGCACATGGTGACAAAAAATGAAACGCCGATGCCGATGTAAATCCAGTCGTGAATCGTCTTTTTGCCTTTGAGTGTCTTGTATTTGACGGTCGAGACCATGAGGAAACCGATGGCGATGGTGATGGCGCCGATGGTATTGATTTCGAATGGGGTGTTAAATTCGAATCTGGTGTGGATGGCGGCCATGATGATAGCGGCAATGGTGGCGGCGCCGCCCGGTGCCGGTATGCCTTTAAAGTAGGTCTGTACACCTTCGTCCGGGGCTTCGATGTTAAAGCGTGCCAGGCGGACGAGCGTGCCGCTCACATACAGGAAACAAGCGATGATGCCGAAGATACCGGCCTGATGAAGGATAAAGCCGTACATGACGAAAGCGGGGGCGATACCGAAGCTGACGCCGTCAGCGAGGCTGTCGAGTTCCATGCCGAATTTCGACGATGTTCCTGTCTTTCTTGCGACTTTTCCGTCAAACAGATCGCAGACAATGCTGGCAAGGATGAGCAATGCCGCGATGAATATTTTGTCGAGGCGTGCATCCCCTACTAGAGGCATGGCGTTCATGACGGTGGCAATGGCCATAAAACTGCAGAACACCGATCCAAGGGTGATCAGGCTTGGCAGTGCGAATCTTGCTTTTTTAAGTTTCTTCATTTTGGACATGGCTAAAATCCTTTTTGAGTGTCCAGCGAGGTGTGTCGCGTGTTTCAATCTTCTGCATGGTTTTTTCGAAGATTTCGTCCAGGGAAATGTTTTGCATATTGGCAAAGCAAATTAAGACAAACAGGAGGTCTCCCAATTCTTCGGCGGAACTATGCAGGGGCTCGCCGGATTTTGGTTTTTTGACGCCGGTTTCATGGCTGACTGCACGCGAGAGCTCCCCCAATTCTTCGGTGAGTCGGGCAATTTGCACAAGGGGAGGAAAATAGCCCTCTTCAAACTGGGATATCCACTGATCAACGCGTTTTTGTGCATCATGCAGCGTAAGGGAACTCATAGATTTGTCTTTAATCATGGGATGACAACAGCGAGTAAAAAAGTGCGCAGTCTTTAGGCACAAGGCCAGACATAAAAAACAGTTTATAATAGGCTGATGTCTCTTAGCAATTAGCAAATCGCACAACGAGGTATTCGATTGCGATTTTACCACTGGCAAAATGTAGGCAAATATGCTATACCTGAATTAGCCCGTCTGGCACGCACGGCAAGTCTTGCTTGACTGGTGAATTGGTCAAACATTAACTGATGTGAATTGTTAGACTTTGAGATTTTTGTGTAACTCAAAAAAGCTGGAATATTTGCCCGGCGTATGCCGTTGACAAATCTGCGCACTAATGCATTCACCTTTGATATGTCAAGGAGAAAATGTAATGCCTGATATTAAACATACCGAAACGAAAAAAGAACAGTTTCTTAAATGGCAGATTGGTGAACGAGTTGTCTATCCAAGCCATGGTGTAGGTGAAATAGTTGCAATCGAATCCAATGAATTGTTTGGCCCGGGGGCTCAGGTTTATGTCCTTGAGCTGATTCAGTCTCCCCGTCGCGTCACGATTGCCACTGAAAAGGCCGAAAAAGGGGCACTTCGTCCCGTCGTATCTGCAGAAGAAGCTAAAAAGATTATTGCCTCCCTCAAAGAACCGCCTCCTGCTTCCAAATCTGTTCCCTGGACAAAACGTCAGCGCATTCTCAATGATAAGCTGGCGAGCTGCTGCCTGCAGGATGTTGCGGATGTTGTACGCGAGCTCTATCACCTCAAGAATATCAAAGACCTCAGCTTTAGCCAGAGACGGCTTTTCGATACCGGCATCGGGCTCATCGTTCAGGAACTTTCGATTTCTCTGAAACGTCCGGTCGAAGAAATTGAAGAAGAAATCCGTGCGATGTTCGTGTAACTTTTGATTTACATTTGAGTGGCAACAGAGCTGAATTTTGGCTATGTTCCCAAAATATGGCTATGGCACAGGCGTATCGCTTGTTTATCGTGGGATAATCCATAGACATGAAGGGGACATAGCCTTTTTTTATTTGGCTGTGTTGAATCTGTTCTGAGATCCCTATCATTATATATAGGAGACTAAAATGCGACGGTTGCACGTATCCTCTGTTCTCGTCTCAGCCCTTTTGCTGTTTGCATGTTCTGATGATTCTGCAACGAATAAAGCTGGCACCCCAGAAGAGAAAACACCAGTCGAAAACCCCAATCCAACGTGTGACACCTCTTGTCCCAAAGAAGCCTCATGCGTAGATGAAGCAACACTCAAGCGTTGCCAAATCAATGCAGACACCGGCTGTGTTGAATGGGGCGAAGAACCTTGCCCTGCAGATACTTCCTGCCAGGATGGTGTGTGCAAAAGCTCGCAGACAGATCCCCCGCAATGTGACACATCATGTCCCCAGGAAGCCTCATGCGTAGATGAATCGACGCTCAAGCGTTGCCAAATCAATGCAGACACCGGCTGTGCAGAATGGGAGGAAACACCTTGCCCTGCAGACACAATCTGCAATGACGGTGTGTGTGTCCCCGCAGATCCGCTGTCATGTGATGCATGTCCCGCTGGTTCACAATGCATCGATGAGCATTCATATAAAAAGTGCGAACCGAATCAGGATAATGGATGTTTGCAATGGTCAGATCCCATTTCATGCAATGAAAATGAGATTTGTCAGGATGGTCAATGTGTGATCTCGGAAGTGCCCGTCTCATGTCCGGATGCCTGTACCCAAAATGAGGCATGCGGTGAAAACAATAGTTACAAGGAATGTAAAGACACCGATGGTGATGGGTGCAAAGAACTCGTCGAGGTTTCCTGCGATTCTGCTCAGACCTGCAGTGAGAGTGCATGTGTCTGTAAAAAATTCAATGATGAAGCCCCCAGTATGATTCACCTACTCTCCGATGAAGGGAAAGGCAAATCAGAATCGACGACGGTCAATGACGGATTTCATGATGAATACCTCTATCACACGAGTGAAAAGTTCAAAATTGGTGTCCGGCAGGAGTGGGGCGGCAGCATTATCTTTTGGGGACAGGCGGATGGCAAACCGGGAATGAATAGTACCAATACCATCGACGCCAATGATACCGGCCGAGAGGTACAGGTTGCGGTTTACGATCTGGCACGCCTTCGTCAATATTGTGCTGCGACGGCTTCCTGCTGGATCGACGGTCATGGGTATAATGATGAAATGATGTGTTCTACGGGGATCAGACACCTGGGGTGGAATCCGGTTCAGGGCGGCAATTATTGTAATATCGGCTCCGGCATCGAATCGGTTTCAAACAAGGATGGCATTCTCGAAATCGTGACCGTCCCTCTGCAGTGGAATCCCGATTGGGATAATGGCGATCCGAATGCATGTGGTTTGTCGCTGGAACAGATATGTGCAGATGGGAGCAAAAAGAATAAAAGATCCGATGTGCGCCTGACACAACGCATTCGGTTCATCAATTCTTTGACCGCTGAATTATATTACAGGGTCGATAATATCGGAGAGCTTGATCACAGGGAAAATGTGCAGGAGTTCCCGACACTCTATTCAGCCTATGGCGGGCATGGCCTTGACGATTACGGCACGCTCATGACGGCCAATAACAAAAAAGTCACTCCGGAATCGAATACTGTTTTCAAAACTGAAGAACCCTGGGTGGCTTTTGTCAATAGCAGCAAAACCTATGGTGTCGGCCTTTTGTACGAGAATGGAGTGCTCGAATTTTCGGGTGAATATCATCCAAAGAGTTACAACGTTGTACGTTCTCGCGTGAATTTTGGTTTGCCTAAAAATGGCAGCGTTTCGTCGAGGGTATATCTCTTCTTGGGCAATTACGATACGATTGCCGACCAGGTGGCCAAAATACAAAAGCGTCTGCCGCCTTTCGGGGCACTCGATACGCCGGATGGCAAAGATGCCGTCAGTGGTGATGTCAAAATCTCTGGATGGACGCTCGATAACAAAACCGTTAAAAAAGTGGTCGCCCGGATTGACGAAACTAAAGAGGTTGAGCTCAAATACGGCGAAGAACGATCGGATGTTTGTCTCGAGTGGGTCGGCTATGCCAATTGCAAAAAATCAGGTTTTAGCAGCACTATCTCTTTTGCCGGGTACACCAACCAATGTGACCATCTGATCGAGATTATTGCGACGGATGATGATAACAACGAGCGAACCATTGCCCGCAGGCTCGTTAAAGTGAAATAGCCCGAAACTATTCAGTTATAGGTTATTCGTCAAATTTCCCAGGGGTAAGAAAACTCTTTAATTCATAATGCTGAATTCATAATGCTGAATGTTTTTGCAAAAACAAAGGAATCGTCCGAATCTTCTCAGTCCAGCATTTCATTATGCATTCATAATTATGCATTATGCATTAACGGATGATTTGAGCCTTCGAAAAAATTCAAATAGAGGTGC
>JAGACY010000143.1 GCA_017613855.1 Pseudomonadota bacterium | reverse complement strand
TCAGTGACCAAAGATTCGATAGAATTGGAAAGACTTGCGGATGTCGTCTGCTGTGAGATGCGGCGATCCTGATAATCTTTAAAGACCTTGTCGCGCTTATTCAATGCGGCGTTCAGAGTGCTCTTGGCTCTTTCGGCACGGCGCGAAAGTACATTATCATTGTCACTGTTGAGTGAATTGGAAACCACAATTTCTGCATCCCGCATATACACGAGCGCATCGAACGACTGGTTGAGTTTAGCCAGCGTCATCAGGTTATGATAAAAACTGTTGCCATAGCCGCCATTGAGCGATGTATTATCGGTATTCTTATTGATATCGGATTCGACGAGTCCTGCAAAATACAAATCGAATAAATGCGGATAATATGCGCTGGCTTTGGCCGTTCGGTCGGTCGTTTTGGTCAGCAGTTCGTTGTATCTTCTAAGCGAGACAGAAACCGCATCACTCACGCTTTGCCATGCCTGCTGGTAATCGGATAAAATGGTATAGCGTTCGGCGTCGATTTCGTCCGTTCTGGCTGTAAGATTCGACAGCACTTCGAGCGGATACTGGCCAAACTGCTTGCTTATCACGCCAAGATGCGCCTTGAGTACATCGTTTTCCCAGTCATCGAGAATATCCATGATGGCATTTTCGATTTCTTTAGCTGCGAATTTAGGCGCGTCTGCGGTATCGAGCCATTTTTGGCGCGTCGTAACATCCTGCTGCCATGCCGCATACTGCATACCGAGGTAGGATTCCCGCAATAAATCATGAAACTGATTCATAAGGGCTTCTTTATCTTCGGTGCCTTCGGCATTGAGGAAAGCAAACGCACTGAGCTCGGCGGCACAGTTTACCTCGGGGCGCTGAATGCAGACGCGTTTTTTGGGATTATCATCCTTGAGCAGGCAATTTTCGAGGAATTCATTGAGTGTCCCAAAGCCAGCGACCGCAGTCGTATCGTCATCTTTGCGTGAAATGAGCTGTGTAATGATGCGGGAAGTCAAGTTCTCATCCGACAGAATCGATTTGTCTGCGGCAGAGATACATTTAATTTGGTTAGCATCTTCCATCCAGGCATCGAGCGTTGCGATGTTTGCACAGTCTGTCAGCGTTTCATCTTGAGCTGCCAGCGCCATCAATTGGACAATATCTTCATCAGAGCAGGCAATTTGCGAACGATCCTCGATATCGCGCAGGGATTTATCGGTCGCCATTTGATGGGGATGGCTTGTATTCTCGTCGATATCAAATTTGCTCATCCGCTGTACGCTCAAAACGCCGCTCATTGAGGCTGTGGCCCACGATTTTTGTCCGGTTTTGGTATCATAATCGCGATATAAACCACTGATATCGTCTTTGAGATAGCCATAGAACTTCATATTCTCGCTATCAAAGTCGTCGATCTCAATACGGATGGCGCGATTCAGCTTTTGCGAATCATTGATCAGGCTGCTGCCTGCCATTGTGAAATCATTTGTGGCATACGAAGCCGACCAGCATTTGGTTTTGGACTGGCAGTTTTTGGCGCTCGTCTCCTTTTTCATCGAGATTTCGGCCCACTGCGTGCTGTTGTCACTGACGGACTCTGGCGAGAACATGTCCGACTGGCTCGAGGGCAGATAGATCGTAATGCCTTTGATTTCGCTGTAGGTTTTAGGATTCTCGGGCTTGGTGACGATGGCAAAACGCACCGGGAATAAAGCGCCTCCCATGCGATTGGCGGCAGCCGTGCCTTCGTAAAGACCAGCCACTGGACTCTTGGGCAGCAATTTAATCTCGAAATTGCCGAAAGCAGAGTCAATTTCATACAATTCGGATTTGCCCTGGTCGCCGAGACTTGAGTTGCGGGGATACATGACAAAAGAATAATTGGTTAGTCCTGTAGCCTCATTGACAACCTTTTTGGCGCGACGCAGCTTGCTTTTCGAGTTACGATCGATGGATCGCACAAAATAATCGACATCGCCGTAATCCTGAGTCGTCGTCAGTTGGACGGTTGCCGACGTCTGGCCGGGCTTGATATAAATCTGTGAAGGCGGAGGCGTAAGAATTTCGAAATTGGTCACAGCTTCGACGACATCTGACTCGGCGGCTTCGGCAAGGTCCTGCGCATTGAGGTCGGTGAGCGCATAACGTTTGCGTGTCAGGTCGGAATCGCCTGCTGTTTCTTCGTCTTCCTGCAGAACCATCTTCTTGGCAAAAGCTTCGGTAATACAGCGTCCATTGCGCTGCGAACACACATAACCATCCGCGCACTCATCATCTTTTTCGCATTGCATGGTGCATGCGCCATGAAAACAAAAAGCAGCGGCCACGCAGTCGCTGTCGAGCTGACATCCATCCTGTGATTGCATATCCGCCGGGCGCAAATCGATGATAGATGTATCGGGAATCTCATCGTCTTCTTCCGGAGGAGGCGTCGGAATGACATGGCCAGGTTCTTCGGGCTCTTTCGATTCGTTACCACAGGCATTGAACAGAGCCAAACTCGAGAGAATGGCGAGAACGGAGAAAATGTATTTTTTCTGCATGTATAGAACCTTATGCAAAGTGAGGTAAAATCAGGAATTCCGGGCGCATGGTCTAAAGACAATATCGCCCAATCCTTCAGTATATAAACTAAACTTCTATAAATCAATATTCCGGACAGTATGGTTATCGATTTAGGTAGTCGCTCGTTTGGTGGCTCGCCTTGAGACGTGCGGATCGCACGTCTCTATGGCTCGCTTGCCGCTGCTATTGCCTGCGGCAATACGCTGCGGCAGTTTTGGTGGGGCGGCTCACAGGCCAATCCACAAATAATAGGCATTATCGCCGGCTTTGGCAAAACCCCGTTCATATCCAAATCCGAGCCGCATCGGATAACGATATAATAACGTCGTATCGAGATATATTTCGCCACCAACACCGAACAAAGACTTTGAAAAATCGATTGTATCAATTTGATTGCTTTTGACTGCCCAGTCACCGACAAGTCCTATGCCGATACGATTTATCATCAATGGTATCATTAAGTAGTTATGACGAAATACATAAATAGGGAGTGAATAATTCAAATGACTATAAATCAGATGGTTGTTGGCAATCAGATTGCCGGCGCGAATACCGTGAAAATCTACAAGATTGATGAAACCAAAATAATTAAAATCAAAGCCTGTTCCGGTTTCTACTTTTAGCGGGTATCGGTAATCGGATCCGGTTACAGCAACGCCGTACATCAGCGATATCGATAAAACATCGACCATGCGCCATATCATTGGCCAGGATAAATTGATTGATATCTCATTGATAACAGAATATGTATAATTTCCAAACAAAGATGGCTCTATTCGAAGCTGATAATCAAGTATATATCCTGTTTTGCCGGGGATTGTTCTGGGGGCATCGTGGATATGCGACAGCTTGAAATTACCTATGAATGCGTTACTCCACCGATGATGTAAATCGATACTTTTGTCATAGATATTTTCCATCCATTGCTTAAAAATATCATCCATCGAGTGATCATTGGTTTTGGTATGTTCGGCCAGTAGTTTAAATGACAATTCCATATCCAGCAGCGGGAAATGATATTCCGTTCCCGTACTGAGGCTTGCCCAATAGATCGTCAGTGGATAATGCTGATACTCAGTGCCCGTATCGACGAGATAGGTTTCTTGTTCTACGCCAAGCTCTGGGGAAAGCCACCACTGGTACCGGTGCCATTTGTAGGATAATTCCAAATCAAAGACATTGCTTTCAAAATACCAGGCAAAATAAAAATCGTATAAATGATGATTGAGACTGTCACTGTTTTCGAGATAAACCCCTAAATACCATCCGGAGGCATCAGACGTTCCAAAAGTTGGCAGATAGGTGTCGGGAATCAGGACAGACCAATCGAATGAACCGTTATATTCAGATTCGACATGGGGCAGTGCAGGGATTGTGTATGCCCGGGGAATGTCTGAATTCTCCGGAAATTCATTCTCTGGCGTTTCTCCTGCATGGATGAGTTGGGTTGGAGGCAAGGCAGCAATTGACATGCCTTTGGCGCTGATGTCTGTATAATAGATGTTGCCATCTGTCGATTGAATCGGCTGGATCATCGCGGCATCGTGCAAATATAACATTTGAGGATCCATGCCATCCGGCGAAATTCGATTTAAATAGTAAAATCCATTGCTTTCGGTGATATAGCCAATGGCATTATCCTGCATGATGAAAGGGTACATCTCGGTTGCGGGATCGTCAGTAATTGGCTGTATCTCTGTTAAATCCTGTTCATCCTTGATTTGGATCAAATCAAACTGTTTCTTTTGCGGATCATAGTAGGATGCAATCCATTGATCATCCTGCATGGCAATAATGCCTTCGATGAGACTGAAACGGGGGGCTGTGTATATCAGTTCGGTAAGGTTGGCTTCTGTATCGAATTTATAGATTTGCGGTTGATTATTGAGGATTGTCACGGCTGCGATGATGCCGTTGTTTTCGGTAAAACTTCTGATATGCCCGGGGATGGGCAATGGATGGGGTTGATGGCTTCCCAATTCAAGGGCATACAGTGTTTCTGACTCAAAGTGCGATGTTTTGATAATGGTCGTATAGTAAAGGATATCGCCGCTGCTGCTCCAGTGATGTTCGCATTGGCCGTTGCATTCGATGATGTTTTGCTCTTTATGTGTCTCCAAATCATGCATTACTATGGATTTGGGGCGCAGGCTATCATGACGTACATAGCTGATGGCATTTTGATTGGGAATGATTTGAGGCTGTTCGTTGAGCCAGTGGGTGGACAGATAGTGCTTATCTTTGTGTATAATTCCCTGTGAACTCTGTTCTTTTTCGATCCATTCCTGATACAGATCGCTCCAGGATTTTCCAAAGATGACTTTGGCATTGTGTTCGATAGACGACAGGTTAGATCCGTTGAGTTTGTTCCATTCTGTTATTTTTTCAATGCCATATTGTGCAGCAATATCATTTAGAAAAGCACTGCCATAAATCTCGCCAATGGAGTTGCCAAGCCATGTGTTGTATCCTGACATGAGTTGGCTCATTTGTGGCAGGGCATGATTTTGTGCCGCATTGCGCACAATTGCCCGAATCAGTCCCTGATGGCGTGGCAATCCGGGATGATCCGGAAATGTATAAAGATTTGCAATACCATCCAGGTACCATAGAGGCAGTATCATATTGCTGAGGGAATGAATCCAGTCAGCGCATGTTCTTTGGACCAGAATGCGGGCGATTCTGCTTGCGATTTGTTCTTCGAACCAGCCTCCGTAATAGGGATATTCCAGGATATTTTCGGGAGGCCATAGATAGAGTGTAAAGTTATCGTCGAGATCTACGGCTGCGTAATCGAGGTAAACATCGGCTCGATCAAATATTTCGATGGTTATATTGTCAATGTTCGAATCCAGTTTTTGAGACAGAATACCGTAAACATATTCGGCATAGTCAATTGTTTTTTTTGCGTAGAATTCGGCGTTTTTGGGGTATCGAACGGTAAAATGTTCGCTTGTGCGAATGACGATATCGTAGGGCTGCACTTCGTCCGGCAGCGGCTGTGCTGCACATATGCAGGGAATGAGCAGCATCGTGCATAGGACGAACAGCTGTATCCCCTTAATGATTTTGGCTACGTACGATAATGTCATGATTGGGTGTTGGATTTAACCATAAGAATAACGCGGCGTATGCAGGGCGACCTTGGGTGGTCGCCCTGCATAGCCGCGTTGGCGAGCCGTAGAGACGTGTTGTGACACGTCTCAAGGCGAGCGACCATTATTCTGGTAAAAGATAGTCATTCCATATTGTCGCGTGTTCTTCGATTTTAGGATTGGCATAAACAACCGTAGC
>JAGACY010000023.1 GCA_017613855.1 Pseudomonadota bacterium | reverse complement strand
TGTGTTAAATGTGAGGAAAATACTCAAAAATGTGAGGATGGAATCATAAAACAATGTGTGAATGGTGAATGGCAGGAAGATGTCGCAAACTCATGTGAATATGGTTGTCGTGTGACTGATGCTAAAATTGAGTGCAGAAAATGTACTCCAGGTACATGTGAAAATGGGGCAATGTGTGATAACGATGGTATGGAATCTGAACCTTGTGAGAGCGGACAATGCAATGGTGACCAGTGTGCTTCAAGTGTAATACCTGTGGATACGTCCTGTTCGGCAGAGGATGCCGATTGTATACTATGCAATGGAAACCAAGAAGGATGGCAAGACCAAATATGTAATTCGTGTAAAGATGGCTCAAGTCAAAAAAATACTCAATACTGCACCCAATATAATGGGGATAGTTATGAATATACATGTAATTCAGAGTCATCCTTTAAATACAAAGCGTGTGGCACAGGCTCATGTGATGGCTCGGTATGTGTGGAATGCTTGGGTAATACTGTAAAATGTACGGATGGTAGGATCATAGAGTGCAGTAATGGAAAAATGGTGACGGAGGATTGTACTTATGGCTGCGAAAAAAATAGTATAAAATGCAATGATAATCCTTGCAAAGATAATAAGGAATACGTCTTTCAGTGTACCTCTGAAGACAATAATAATCTTACACTTTGTCTCGGAACGATAGCTGTAAAAAGTAATGCACTGAATAAAAAGGACTGTAGCGCTGTTAAGTCGGCAATTAAATCTAATAATTCTGTCGATTTTAATACGATTGATGGCTCTAATGCTGCTTTGGATGGATGCTATACAATTTTAGATGATGATTATGAATCTACAATCGAATATAATTCGTCCAAAAAGAATTATCAGATCGCAAAATGTACCGATACTTGCAGTGAAGGTAAATGTGAGAAACCATGTGATAATGACTATTATAGATGTAGTGATTCAAACCCGTCTGTTTCTCAAGTTTGTTCTGGTAATAAATGGACTACTCTTTCTTCGATTAGAATGGTCGGCTATGAGGTGCCTGACAACCAAGGCATAGTTAACTATCGGGCAGATTGCAGCTCGAATGCTCTTGGTGGTGCATCGTTATATCAATGTTATATTGAATATGATAATGTTGGTTGGCAATCGCTTAAAAAACTAATAAATGGTCAACCAGCTCCACAAAATACGTTTCCTATTTATGGCTATTTTCCTAACACTAAATTAACTGGTTGCGTGGAATACTTTTATGATATTGAAGAATCGAATCAGATATCTAAGAAACCCATAAAATTCGAAATCGATACTAAATCAGATCCTAGTACTATTAGTTTTAGTTTTTGTAAAAAATGTAATGCTGATCATACAGATTGTACTTGGTAATAATCCAATGCTTTGGGAAAAACGGAGCTTATCTTTGTTTGCAGCAGGCGTTGGGTTGATATACTAATAGCTTGCACATCGGTGGGCTTAGAACGGACGTGATGTGTGCAGCTCACTGGCGAGCATTCTTGCATTCAGAAAGACGCCGGTGTATTTCGCGCAGCGAAATAGCCGGCGTGACAGGCCGTATGCGCACCGCGCATAGGCCGGTTCCATAAATTATACATCTTCTCGTTCGATGGTTGAACGAAGTGCAGAACCGGTCTGTGCTTGGGAACAATGTATCTATTGATGCATTACCGCTTTGAGCATACCACACCGCCGTCAGACAGTGCTCGTGAGTGCTCAACAATGCGCTGATATTTGGTTGGACTGGAGGAATATTTCGAATCTGTACTCCAGTTCCTCTGGCATCCGACAGCTTCGTTGGCGCCATAGTTGTTCGAACCGATTTGGATGAAGTGATCACCTTCGACTTTGACGATCAGTTCGGTATGGCTGTAAACGCCTTCGATTTTCTTGTACCAGATGTCGCCGGCCTGTGCTTTGCTGGCATCGACAATGTGATAGCCAAACATGCCCGATTCACACATCGCATACATTGCCGCATGAACCGCAGTTCCGTGTATCGGTAAGCAGGCATACCTGAATGCCGTCGCATGATACGGGCTCACATTGACCATCTGCGGTGAGTTCATCACCTGTGCTGCCAGGCGTACTGGGATCTGTTCCTGTTTCATCCGGTACAGTTTCAGGGTTATCCGGGTTGATTTCCACTGTATCTGTACAGCCGGCCAAGAATAAACATGAAGCAAATAACCAAGAACCAAGACGTTTCATCGTTTTACTCTTCAAAAAAGGACCACAGTCCAATTCCTGGCTCGATAGTATAAGATAGTATAACCTCATTTACTACATATACAACACCACAATGCGAATCTATTGTTTTCGATATTTGTATTGCGATTGAACTGTCGTTTGGGCAGAAATCTTCTGCCACTTTTCTCCGGGACGTCGAGTTCTTAAAAAAGTTATTTTGAACAAACGCAGAGAACTGATTTGCCTTAATGGAAAGCAGAACTCTATGCCCCAGAGGTATTCATCCTATCATGCTGTATTATTCAGAGCACGTGATATTAATGCCATTGACGGAACAGCTGCCATTGGGATTGGACGAGCATTTGACATTAATTCCCGCAGTTTTGCAATCATAACCGCAGGCCATGTTGATGCCTGAAGCGATGCATTCTGCTTTGCGGTTTGTCGGGTGAGGGGGATCCCAGCAAAGAATATTAACGCCCACGGCAATGCATGCACCAGCGGGGGTTTGAGCGCATTTTACATTGATTCCGGCGGTTTTGCAGTCGTATCCGCAGGCTTGGTTGATGCCTGCACTGACGCATTCAGAGTTTGCTGCAGGGGGAGGCGGAACCGGACGGCCTTCGGGCGGTCTTGGCGGCATAGGACGGCCTGGTTCGGGCGGTCTTGGGGGCTCCGGATCCCAACAGTCGATCTGTGCGCCTGTGATAGTGCATTTCCCTTCCGGGCTCTTTGCACATTTCACATTTGCTCCTGCCATTTTGCAGTCATAGCCACAGGCCATGTTAATGCCTGCCGAGATACATTCGGCCTTGCGGTGCGTCGGGTGTGGCGGATCCCAGCACATAATTTGAGCGCCCACGACAATACAGGCACCATCCGGCGTTTTGGCGCATTGCGCATTTGCACCTGCTATTTTGCAATCGTAACCGCAGGCCTGGTTGATACCGGCATTAACACATTGTGATTCGGCGAATGCATGACTGCATAACAGTGTGGTTAATGATGCAATCAGCCCAAACAATAGTTTTTGTCTCATCATTCCTCCTAAAAACAAGCAGTTTATGGCTCCGTACCTTAATCGTGTTTTGGTGATTGTGTTACGGAACGTTGTTTATTCTGATTGTTAGCTTATCGCTCTTTGTTATCGATGTTATGCCTGGGCATCTGACAAAGGCTGATGCCCAAGTCCACACATTTTCTATTAAAATGCGATAAGCCAACCCCGTATTCCCAATTAGGTACAGCGTTTGGTTTATTCGTTTTCCCACCCGGAGAATTGCAGGGCACCGTCGACGACATCGAGTGTGCAAAACATCGTAGCCACTTTTTCGGGGATTTCACCTGTTCCGCAGTGCATCATGATGTCATTGATCAGGGGATGAGCGTTGTCCGAAAGACAAAGATCGTTATCACTGCCTTTTACTTTCACAGAATTGAAGTAATTGCAAATAAATTCAAATTCATTGTCATTATTGGGGTGGATCAAACCGACGAACATCAGCGACCATAGGTCATTGCGGTATTTTTCCTTGGGGCCGGCATCGGCAATATCTTTGCCAAAGATATGGTAATAGTAGACTTTGCCGTCCAATAATTTTCGGCGATAGGGATCGCTGTAGCAGACACCGTCGAGACAGTATTTGCCTTGTGTGCATTTGCCTTTCTTTCCGCATGCGCAGGTTTCGTCTACGCATTTGGGAATGCCGAATGACAATTCATATCCCTCCGGAATCGGTTTTAAGGTGGTACGGTCGACGCATTTCTTGTGATAGCATACAGCTCCCATCGGGCAGGTTTCATCGCCGCATTCGCAGCCTTCGCTGCTTGTGCAGTAGCTCACGAGTTTGCCGTCTTTGCCAAGGACGCATTCCGATTTGCCGTCATCCTTGTGGCCGCCGCAGGCACAGCCAATGACCGACGGAGAATACCCGCGTTCGCATTCCAGCGGCGGACAAATGTCCCCTTTGTGGATGGTTTCGCCATAGCAGTCGCATTCCTCATTGAAGCAATTCAGGCTATAGAGCCATTTCTTATAGGGTTTATGGCTGCACGAAAGACCACGTCCGGGTACCGGCGTGCCTGCACATGTGGCATGACCGTTATCGCAGCCCATATTTGAATAAACCTTAATTTTTCCGCAGGGACATCCGTCTCTTTCGGTGCATCCCAGATCGTAGACGCCTTTGGCAACTTCCATGCAGACATAACCTGTATAATCGCTTTCGACCTGTGATTTGCCGCACATACAGCGTACGCCGTCCTCGGCGCTCAGCTGATGGCCGCATTCGGCATTCATCGGACATTTGACGCCATTGCAGTCGCATCCTTCAGGTTCTTCGCACATTTTGCCAGTCGGGTCGCCGTGCTCAAAATGAAGATTAAAAAGCCCATCGCCTGTAAAGCTGTTGGTTCTTTGGACACGTGGTGCCTCGGGATTGGCATCGTTTGCGTCTGGCGCTTTGGCATCTGCATCGCCTTTAGGCTCGTTGGCTCCTGCTTCGGGTGCTTTTTCGTCAGCATCAGCTTTTGCTTCGGGTGCTTTTTCGTCGGCTTTTGCTTCGGGTGCTTTTTCGTCGGCTTTTGCTTCGGGGGCTTTGGTATCGCCTTTGTCGTCAGCTTTGGCAGTTTCCGGATTGGCAGTCTGCTCTGCGGTTATTTTTTCGTCGGCAGGGGGCTGGCTCTCAGGTTTTGCGTTGCAGCCGCCAAGGATAAACAATGAGGATATCGCGAGTAAAGAGATGGTTTTTAAGGATTTCATAAGCTTGTTATGCCTCATGACGAAGGGATGATCTGCTGCTTTTGGGGAACGTCATGTTCCCGCATAGTTGAATAGTATCGCG
>JAGACY010000142.1 GCA_017613855.1 Pseudomonadota bacterium | reverse complement strand
TAACTGCTAACTGCTAACTGCTAACTGCTAACTGCTAACTGCTAACTGCTAACTGCTAACTGCTAACTGCTAACTGCTCATTGCTCATCCTTCCTCCTTCTCACCGTTCTCAAACCGAGTAAACCGAGCAGCAGCATGCCAATGGGAGGCACATTGCCTGTAAGCGGCGTCGATGAGCAGTCTGAATCGCTTGCTTTTTTGGTTTTCGGTTCTTCAGGTTCCGGTGGCTCTGGGGTTGAGGGGGGAGGTTCGATGATGGATTGGCATGCCACCAGGTTGGCGCACATGGGGTCTTCGCAGTCGGTGAGGCCATTATGGTCATCATCCATTTGATTGCCGCAAATTTCGACCTCTGGTGCAGATGCTGTCTGGCAGTTACTAAAGTCGAGTGTGCAGTCGTCTAAGCACTGAACAGATCCGGCTGTATACTGAGTTCCCCATTGTGAACATAAAACCTTGTTATTGGCAAACAGATTGCCATCGCATGCTTCACCATCATTTAATATGCCATTGCCGCAGCGTGGGGCTTCAGAACAATTTGCGGAGAGTATGGTCTGACAGTCGTCGGAACAGGTTGGCGTTCCTGTCGAACCTTTGCCGACAAGTTTTTCGCAAGTGTCGGCATCTTTGGGGAAAACATCGCCCGAAATGCTGTGGTCGCATGCTTCATCATCATTCAGGATGCCATCACCGCATCGAGAGGCTTCGGAACAATTTGCAGAGATAATCGTTTTGCAGTCATCTGAGCAGGTAAGTGTTCCCGTCGAACCTTTGCCGACAATTTTTTCACAGCTGTCGGCATTTTTGGGGAAAATATCGCCGGAAATGCTATGGTCGCATGCTTCATCTGCATCGATGCTGCCATTGCCGCAATAGGGAATGCATGCGGATGTATCGTAAGTACATGTATCGGTGCAGGAAACATTGCCATCCGAATAGAGGTCAGGGAACAGTGCATGGCACGAGGACTCGTCGTCTTTAAACTGGTCACCGTCGCATACTTCATCCAGATTGACCAGGCTGTCACCGCATCGGGCTTCGATGCATGCATCGAAATTGATGGTACAGTCTTCTTTGCAGGAAACATCGCCCGAAATGTATTTGCTGTCCCATTGTGCGCACGAAGTCTTGTCATCTGCAAATGATGTGTCATCACACATTTCATTCGCATTGACGGCATGGTTGCCGCAGTATTCGCAATTGGGATCGTCTTTGTCGATGAGGCCATTGTTGTCGTCATCCAGGCCATTGTCGCAGACTTCTACGTATTGTTCAGCAACTTCGGGGGCAATCTCGAGAATCCATTCGTAAAAATCCTGCACCGATGTCGCTACATTGTACCCGCGGCAGGGGGCATCCCCATAGCTCGTGATGCCGACGACGTAGCGTTTGTCACCGACTGTATAGAATGTTGGCCCGCCGGAATCACCGTTGCATTGGCCGCCTTCGTAGATTGGCGCAAATATAGTTCCGTATGGGATGCTTTCATTGAAGGTTTCGTTAAAACTCCCATAATAAGAGCAGTACATCGGATTGGGATGGCATCCCTTGACTGTGACTTTGCCTACGCTGCATTCCCCATGGATGGGATCATCCGGATTAAACTTACCGCAATAGTGCGTCGTCGCTAATGATATCTTGAGTTTTGTGCCTGCATTGCCGTTTTCATCATAGCCAAACCCGCTTGTATCCATGACCGCAGGCAAATCAGCCGACGAAAAAGCGAGCCATGGCGGAAGTGGCAAAACGGGCTCGGCAACCGACGATGGAATTGGGGCCTTGAGCTTAACCAGGGCGATATCCGAACGAATGTATTCATCGCCGAGTGTACCGCTGTATTCAGGATGAAAATAGAAATAATCCGGGCCTTTGGTGTCGTAAAGTTTGAGTGAGGTCTCCGAGTACCCAAAGCCAATCCGGGCGGCTTCGTTGTACGACATCGGAAGAATTTCGCCGGTCTCGTCATCGGTGACACAATGGGCTGCCGTCAAAATCCATTCAGGGTGAATGAGCGTTCCTGTACAATAGGAAGACCCCAAACTTTGTATGATGGGCGTCGTGGGCTTTGACCTTTTGATACAATCCGTGCCATCCGCATTGCAGGCTCCGTCGCATGCATAGGAGTCCTGGGTGATGTTGACGAGTTTGCCCGAAACCTGGGTACATTTCCTGAGCGAAGTCCTGTAACCGGATTCGGTTCTTTCGCATTTCTTTGTCTCTGTGCCCTCTGTGCTGCAGGTTGTGGCACACCAGGAATCATCAAAACGTTCCTGCACACAGGTGTAGCCATAGCCATAATACTGCTTGCAAAGTAACACATTCTGACTGTCGCATATTGTATAGATAGATTCTCCCGAAGAATCGCATGCGGTTTCATCATCATTGCAGCCTTGATTACAGAACGTGGTTTTCGAATAGTCTTCTGTAAAAACCGAAGTCCCATCGACGTCCATGCATCGACGTGTGGCTGTGTAGAAATAATTCCCCGAATGGATGCAAACATCTTCGGCTGGCTTATCCGAATCCTGACAAATCGGGGCGCAGACATGCGTACCAAATGAATAGATACAGGTCGTGTCAGTGCCTTCGGCTTGTTGGCATGCAGCAATATTCTTCTCGTTGCACATCGTCGGATGGGATTCGGAGTGATCGGGCAAAAACAACGAGACAACATAAGGCTCATCTTTGTCAAGCACACCATAAAGAATGGGCTGCGACTGGACAGCTAATTCCTCTGTGGTGCTTTGCATCTCTGTTTCCTGACAGGCCGACAGAACAATGGATAGTATAATTATTATTCGAAATGTATCTTTCATAAGGCACTCATGGACACAAAAATAAATCAAAAATAGGGCATCATGATGATTTGGATGCCAGAATATGCTTTGTATAGTGATGTCGTTGACGAAAAGCAATTTTAATTTGTTATCGCCCTTTTGCCTTGCGGCAATACGGTCGATTGGGCGCCGGCTATTGCACCAATGGTGCAATACGCCTGCGCTTTCTTTTGGGGGGCGTAACGACTCAGACGTGGGGCTGCACCATTATTCTGTGACCTCAGTTCCCCGAGTCTGAATAGAAGCGAGCCTATCGCTCATAAGCGATAAGCCCGAATGATTGATCTCTTTTTTCGAAAAAACATGGCCAAGTCTGGGGGACATGACCAACATTAATAACACAGGTTGGTAGCTTCTTCGCAGCCGTCAGCACATTGGGCGGTGGTGGTGGTCTGGTAGGCATACGACCCATAGCTGTTGCGGCCGCAAGTCAATACAGTATGTGCATCTGAGCCATTGCATTTGTATTGGATATGTCCCTCTGTACACTCGGGTACTTCGCATACGGCATTCGACCACCCCCGATTGGTGCACACTGTGCCCGATTCGCATTCGGCGAGTGCTATAACATCGTCTTTACAGGTATAATAATGGGTGTCGTCCGCACATTTTGTCAGGGACAGGGATTCACACGAATCTCCTGCGGTATAGGGCGAAACATCGCATGCATCCTTGGTTTCGTTACATCCATGATAGCAGAATGTCTCCTGGGGGATTTGCAGATAATTGGTTCCCGCTTTTGTACAGGTCGTGACCTTCAGAATTCCGGAATAGCCACAATAGGCCGAAGATTTTCCT
>JAGACY010000022.1 GCA_017613855.1 Pseudomonadota bacterium | reverse complement strand
CGTTATAAAAAAGCATTTTTGATTTGTCATTAGACACTGTTTGTCGAGAAAAAATGGAAAATTCTTTGTAATATTCGGATACACGATCTTCTGCTTGTTAAAATCGTCCAAATATGCGCAATTCCGAAGGTTATATGGAGTCACGCCTTTATCATCACGCTTGGATATCTTGTCCCAGAACTGATCCAGATGGACCTTAATAGCTGGATAATCGTTAATATCAATTGGTGGTATATTCTTTTCTTTCACACCATTATGAACATTTAAGACATACAACCCTGCCCATTCGGCCTTATACCGTTTGATATCCCTACCGCGTAAAATGGGCCGAATGAGTGCATCCGTGCGTTCTCGCTCTTCATCGGTCTTGCAATTGCCCAGGATTTCAGCACGTTTAGCCTCATCGATGATGAATGCTTCATTACAGCCGGTTTTGATGCCATAATTGATTTGAATATCCCAATCCTTGAGCGGTGTGCCGACGGCCTCGATCTTGGCTTTAATGGAGCGTTCGATGGGGGATAGGATGGCCCATGAGGGACCGTCGGGATCGGTGTAGGCAGAGGGGCCGCCGTTCTGCCGAATAAAAACGCCCATTATCATTTGACACTAAGCAATTTATCTATTCAAATATACAATTTAATTGAGGTTGGGACTGGGGCGTTGCGGGGTGTCCCCGCAGAGGGGGTAGCCGCGTATTTGCGAACGCAAATAGCGGCGTAGGGGGCTTGCCCCCTCACATCATAGAAAACGTATTTGTGTTTTGTGATTACTTATTTTCAGGCTTTTTCTTTGTTTTGGGCGGAATTGTACAGGTATCGAGTTTTGACCAGCCACGGGTGAGCCTTGCCTGAATGAGTTTTGGCGAGATGCCGTTGCATTTGGCCATGGCTTTGAGTTCTGGCGTGAGTTTTCGGTCGCGATTCAAGCCCAATTCTTCAATGAGTTGTTCAACGACCTTGGTGGAGTAACCGAGTGTTTCGCCAATCTTTTTTGGGGAATTGTCTGCGCGGTAAAGCAGACTGACTTCGCTTTTGCGTTTTCTCAGTTCTTCGATGTTATATGAGCGGCATAACCCCCGGCGATGAAGCCACGTACACCATGTTGAATTGACGATACCAAGTGATTTACGAATATTCTGGCTGGTTTCACCGGCCATCATGCGTTCTTCGATTTCTGTACGGTTTTCGTCAAGATGATCATATACGGTCTTTTTTCGCCCAAAATGTATATCATATTGATCGGCATAATGACGAATCGTGGCGGCATTCACCCCCAATGCTCTTGAACACGCGGTGACCGTTAATCCCTCTGCAGCCTTCTGCCGTAGCTTTTCGGCATCCAGTAAATGTGGCTTGACGGGAGGGGCGATTAAATCGTCTGCGCCCTCAATTTTGAGAAAACGCAGCAAAGTGGCGCGATTACAATGGAGATGCTGACAAATGTCTTTCTTCTTTAAATTCTGTCGGACCATATCACGGATTTCATCCAAATGTCCGCAGAGTTTGCTCCAATGCTCCGAGCGTTTTCCAGCCGGCCGACCGAGCTTTTTACCTTCCGCCTTGAGCCTGGCCAATGCTTCCTTTGTTCGCTGTGAAATGAGTTTGCGCTCGATTTCTGCGGAGAGACCGAAAGCAAAAGCAAGTACTTTGCATTGCATGTCATCACCCAGCCTAAAATTGTCCTTGATGGTATATAGACGAATCTCGTTCTTCATCAGCACATTGAGAATTTCCATGATCATGAGCAAATCCCTGCCAAGTCTCGATATTTCGCTACAGATAATGAGATCGCCTGGCTTGCAGTGCTGGATCAGAGGACCAAGCGCTCGTTTGGTGTAGTATTTGGTTCCTGAAACGCCTTCGTCTTCGATCCATTTATTCACCTGAATCTGATGCTCGATGCAGTAGCGGTTGATTTCGAATCGTTGGTTTTCGACAGTCTGTTTGTCAGTTGAAACGCGAATGTAGCCGTAAATCATTTTTTTATCTCCCAAACATAAGTGGCAGACAGACCCATTCTGTCTGCCGGGACACAGGGTCCCACACAGTTTGAGATGACATGACGCATCTTTTTCTGTAGATTATGGTTGGGAGGAGTGTGTATGAATGAGCTTGAAAAACAGCATCTTTGTGCGATTGCGAGAAAAGCAGGCTTTGACGTTTCCAATTACCGCGAAGATGAGTGGGTGGAATGTGTTTCGTCCATGCAGGGAGCGCGCGTGTGGCTCTCTTATCGTGAGCAATTCCCAGGGGAAATTTGTTGTGCCTTCGAACAGATGCCTCAGGAAAGACTTCGAGAATGGATAAAGCCTGCATTTTTGTCTTTGATTCCGGCAGGTTCCATTGATGCGTTTCGCATCTCAGAAGACGATCTTTTGTCTGTACTGCGTTTTCTTTGTTCATCTGTAAGCATGGATTGCTCGCCCATATCGCATAAAGTTTGTGAATCAGATGGTCAGGAAATCAATCGACGCATTCATGAACAGTTTAAAAGACGCGGTTTGGATAGCGAACGTGACACGATGGTTCGCGAACGCACATGTCAGGATTTGTTCAGAAACGGGCTGATGGAATTATATCACGGCCAATGTGTTATCACGGGGATAAAAACGCCTGAATTATTGGTTGCCAGCCATATCAAGCCATGGGCTATATGTTCTAACGATGAAGAACGCATAGATGTTTTTAATGGCTTACTGCTTGCGGTTCATCTAGATAAATTATTTGATCAAGGATTTATATCATTTACAACTGATGGCAATATCATGATTTCAGATAGACTAAGCCACTATGATAGGAGTGTATTTAATCTAAATTGTGATATGCAAATATATCTGTTCCCAGAAATGGATGAATATATGTCATATCATCGGGAGTTAATTTTTAAGTAAGATATAGTCACTATTTGCGTTCGCGCATGCTCCGAAATTCAGGGCATCAGCGTTCTCGATTTCGCAAAACGCGGTTTCGACTCGGTCGTTCAGCCCGCCATGGGTATGCCGCTCGGCAAAGTCGATTGCGTAAACTGCGGTCAGTGCTCCGCCGTTTGCCCGACTGGTGCTATCGTCAGCCACAGCTACAATGACGAAATCATGGCCGCAATCCATGATCCCAACAAATTCGTTGTTGCCCAGATCGCTCCCGCCGTCCGCGTCGGCCTCGGTGAAGAATTCGGCCTCAAACCCGGCACCCCCGTCATGGGCAAAATGGTTGCCGCGATGCATCGCCTCGGTTTCGACCTCGTTTGCGATACGGCTTTCGCCGCCGACTTCACGACGATCGAAGAAGGCACCGAAATCCTCGGCCGCGTGACCAAGGGCGAAAATCTCCCCGTCTTCACGTCGTGCTGCCCCGCATGG
>JAGACY010000141.1 GCA_017613855.1 Pseudomonadota bacterium | reverse complement strand
TTACACCAAACGCAGCATCAAGATAATATCAGCGCCGATTTTTCGGGCCAGTGCATCCGCATCCTTGGGTACCGTCTGACGATAAGCTTCATTATTCAAAAACAGATCGAGTGCTTCATCGTAACGCACGACACGTTCATGAGATTGTCTGCCTTCGAGCATAACGAGATACGGCGCCAATCGGATGAGTTCGATGAAAGCGAGTCTGGCAGAATGAATCAAAGGCTGATATTCATCCGGATCTTCTTCATATTGCGAGATCAAAGCATAGGCGAGTTGTTGATATGCCTGAGCGACCGTACTCGGACGATAATACGGAACCAACGATTTTTTATAATTTTCAGTTACACGCTGAAGTATTTCTATAGCGGCCATATAATTCATACCCGAGATGAAAGTCTGGGCATAATTCATATCAATTTCGGCCTGCATAAATGCTTCGGTATGAAGTAGATCGGAGGTTTTAAAAGATTTTTCTATTTCATCAAAAGTAATGAGATTTAAATAGGGATGACCTTTAATCTGTTCGGACAAAACTTTTTTTACGACAGAGACATCAATATTTACTTTGGGCGGGATATCTTTTGTCAAATAGATAGGGATCGACTGTGGGAAGATGGCGACAGAATACATCTTATCCGGCGTGATATTAAAATGGGGCAATCCCTGAGCGGATACATCCAAAGGCATCGCGTACAGGAAAATAGATAATAACCCCACAAGCCAGATCAACCTTCGCATCGCCGTCCTCCTACTGAAGCAGAACGGGAATAATTCCGCTGCATTCGGGCAGATCCCCGATTGAATTGAGATAGCATCCTTCAATATCATCGTCGGATGGCAGTGCTATATTTTTGAGGATCAAAGTATCGGAAGAGTGCGGTGTCAATTGTTGAATAACCCGATAGATATCTTTCTTTTCGCTCGAGTCATCATTAAACAAATACCACCCAGTGGATCTGTCAAATTTATCTTCCTGAATCACAGGGATTTCGTATGAGTTACCGCTAAGTGCATTGCCATACATGGTGCCGGGTACAGAATCATAGAAAACGAGTGTTTGATTATCAAGTGCAGCAAGGATAGGTTCTGAATCCGAATCCCACTTATCATTGAGGTTGATATCATAATACATGATGACAGTAGCAATATACGGCCCGGAAGTATTTGCAGCAATTATCTTATAGGGATTATCACGAAGTAATAATATTCTTTTTCGTTCCGTTGTGATATCACAATCGTCCAGTCGTGCAGTCAAAATCTCCTGGAGCTGAAAATTTTCTGAATTAGGCACCCGATGCTGCGGCATCATTCCAACGACAGCCAGTTTGTAATTATTGCATCTGCTGGGGGTGGGCATACAATTCCACCCAGAACTATCTGTAAACTCACTCGGAAGCGTAACTTCAAATATATGTGTTTTGTAATAATACACACAGTCCAGCGAACGCTTTGTATCTTTTTCCATCCTCTGTAACGCAATTTGAGGATATAGCATCTGGGCCATATCAACTTTTTGATAATATTCTTCATCTTCACGCAAATAATACTCTGAATTATCTAAATTAACATCCCCGATATTATTAAAGTATGAGCGTTTAAGCACACCGGCTGGAGGGTCTTTGGTTGTATCAAGTACAAGTTCCCACTGGCGCTGTTCTCTGTCCGTAAAGAAGATATATGCAGAATATTTTCGAATATATCCACGATCGATACGTGCACAATAATATAAGCTGGCTGTATTCTCCATATAGGTCGGAATTTTAGTGAACAGCATACGCGAACTCAAATCGAACGTTTCGAAGGTACCGCCGATTTCATCCCCGAACTGTCTGAAATGAAATCTGAAATAACGTTCAACGTTGCCATCCAGCCAAAGGAGTTCTTCTCTCGAATTACCATCCAGATGACGACCGGAAAGTTCGGATTCTTCATAACTCCCCGTAATATCATCATTTGAATGACAGCCGATGCATAAAAAGCATATTAATAATAGGATAGTCAGAATGATTCTGTTCATAACGAAAGCACACGTTCAACGCCGTACTTCTCGCTTAAAGTATCGACGCGGTTTAAAACCTGGCTTCGCTGACGCCAGAATTGTTCAAAGCTCTCTGTTTCATGTTTGGAGGGCGACGGGAAAAGGATCTTAAAGGTCTGTTCCTTATCAAGATCTCTCAGTGCATTGATAAAATGCGCGCTAAAGCGCTCAGCCATCATAAAGCGTTCATAAACTTTATCATTGCTGTAGGTCGGGAAGGCTGCGCCGTTATCGATCGAAACGATGCGGTTATCCTTATATTGGCAGTTGACGCCCCACCAATCCGGCACCCCCGAAAATCTATCCCAATTGCCGACGAGAAAATCGAAGACCAGCACTTCGGAAACCTGAGCCGCCAACTGTTTTGTCGTCACAGATGGCGATTGATCGAGCAGAGAACTGAGCAATTTTGCCGTATGCGGATTCTTATTCAGTACAGAGAGAGCTTCCTTAAGCGGCTTATATTCCGCGATATAATTGTTCTGGCTGAGCCATGGCTGCCAAAATGTCTTATATTCAATGGGGAAGCGCGTAAAATTGGGAACCCAGTCTTTGAGCGTTCCATAGACAAAGCTGCCATCACCATCTTTTGTCCATGTAATATCGATCAATTCTTTGCGATAGGAATCTTTTTTCTTGGATTTTGAGCGGTTGTAAAGTTGATTGAACAGATTGCGTTCAATGCGGACGGGGCGGTTCCAGGGAATTGCGAAATCGCATTCGATCAGTTCACACAAACGCCAGGCTGCGATTTCTGAACGATAATTCGATTGTTTTCGAGCCTGTAAAGGTTTGAAAGCAGCCACAGTCTCTCCCTTTAAATCGCATTTAAATGTGAGCGTCGACCCACCTCCGAGTGGTGAGATTGCATCGCACATTTCTTCGTTCAAAGTGGCTGTTGGGCTGATAAAGTGTGTATCACTCAGCCATATTCTGTATTTCAGATCACGCAAAGCCTCATTTTTCTGTATGGTTTCGGGCAGGCTCTGCAATACCGAACGTGCGTGTTCCTGCTGTCCGGCATCAATGCATGACTCAATATATCGCTGAGCATGTCTCGGATTATCCGGATAAAACGACATGGCCAGTTCGAGATAGGGCAATCTTCCCTCCGGGGAGACCTGCTGATTGACACGTGTTTCAATCCAGGGTTCCAGCCATGATTCGAAGTCGACCGTATTTGCGATGGCCTGAGAAGCCTGTTCAATCGTTTCGCGGTATTTAACCGGATCGACCGTGACAGGCGAAGCCGTTACCTTGGCATGCGTCGGTTTATAAGGAGCAAGCGACGGCGATAGTTTTCCAAGGACGCCCGATAAAAACAAGACGTATACAATTGCCGCCAGAACAACTAAAATCGTAATTCCCCATGCCAAAGTCATCGCACGGTGGGGATGTGTTTCAAGCACAACCGTCTGTGCTTTAATGGGAATATTGACAGACCGTCTGGTAATCGGCGTCGTCTTGGCACGGTGGAGTGCGGCTTCTTCAGCAATGGCTTTCAAAGACTCATCGGTCAGATTGATGGGGATCGTTTCCCGACTTTCAAGGTCGAGCTCGCTGAGTTTTTGAGCCATCGGGGATGATACGACTTCGGGCTGAGCAACAGGCGCAACGACAGGCCCTCCCCCGACCTTTTCCTGAACTGGTCCCCCCGTGGGCTGTTTATGAGGCACGGTCTCATCTCCGGAATCGAACTCCCCGGACCATGGCTGAACTGACGATTGAGGCAAAAGATTATCGAGCGCCGGAATACTGCGGATACAATCCGAAACCGCAGGATGCACGGTCATCGGTTCAAAGATGCCCTGTTGTTTGAGTTTATCGATAGCAGCAGCCGGAGCGGGAACCGGCGTATTCGGCAATCCCGTAGCGGGTTTAAGGATCTGTGCCTTCGGTTTGGAAGAAGACGCAGGGATAGGCGGCAAAGGAGGAGGCGGGGGCACATCCGGGCGTTGCTGTGACAATGCTTTTCTTACAAGCTCCGCCTGATGTCCAAGATCCGTCGTTTCGGCATAATCGAGAAAATCTCTGGATGGCAGTGTTTGTTCGTCTTCGTCTTCGGAATTATTGTCGCCGTTTCCCTGGTAATAGGCAGCCCTTACGCGTTCGGCAAGTTTACCGATATCATGGGTTTCCGCTTCCGAATCGATCCCCTCATAGCTCTGTGCAAAAGCAGAACGTACGCGGTCAGCATCTTTGCCGAGGTCATTCGTTTCGACATTATCCCCGGCATATCTCTGATTAATCGCAGCCCTTACGCGGTCGGCATCTTTGCCGAGATCATTTGTCTCGGCATTATCCCCGGCATATCTCTGAACAATCGCAGCCCTCACTCGGTCGGCATCCTTGCCGAGGTCATTCGTTTTGACATTATCCTCATCATTATCCTTGGCCAGAACAATACGAACGCGTTTGGCATGTCTGCCAAGATCATTGGTTTCTGCACTTTCCCAATTATCAGGTTCTGCAAACTGACTGACATCCTGGGAACTTTTACAATCCATGCTGTCAAAAGAATTGTCTGAAGTTTCCTCCCTGCGCGCAGCTTCATAATCCACAGCAGACTGCGTATCATGTCTTTGTTTTCTGTCATGCCTGAAAAGATTCGACGAGACCATGGTATTGATATCCGAAAGTTCTTCCGATTCTTCATTGCCAAAATCTACGGTTGGCATTTCGGTTTTTTCGGCAGTGCCGTCAACTTCGAGCAATACATCTGAGCCGATTTGCTGGACATCGCTCAGTGTTCGCATCATATCAAAGCTACCGGACGGCATGATATCGCGATCATTCACCGTCGTCTCATCTTCGGTATCAAATGACGGTGCATACACTTCGAGATTTCTGGAATCGAACTTTGATATGACGGGACTCGCCCCAAGAAAAGACAACTTTTCCTGTTCGAGCCTATGCAATCCGGCTTCAACACTCGCCTTATAATCTTTTCTGGGATGCTCGTCACTCATGAGGTATCAATATTGTTGGCACTTGGCAGTTAGTATGAAAGTTGTTGTTTCGCGGGGCTGCTGCGGGGCGTTGCGGGGTGTCCCCGCATCGGGGGTAGGCGCGTATTTGCCGTGCAAATAGCGCCGAAGGGGGCTCGGCCCCCTTAATCATCATAAACTTCAAATTGTTCATGATGCAGTTGAGGATTGGCATGAACTTCGATAGCGCGGTGAAGTGTCGCCTCGAGAGCCTCAATTGCGCATCGTTCCTCATCGAAAAGGAGCTGCGCGACATCGGGATGCGCCATGACCGTCAATTTATGGCTCTTTCCGAGGGTGGCTTCGCGCTGCAACTCGCGCAAGATTTCGTAGGCCACACTTTGACGGCTGCGAATATATCCCTTGCCTTCGCAATAAAAACACGGTTCACACACGCTCTGAATCAGGCTTTCACGCACACGTTTGCGCGTCATTTCGACGAGTCCGAATTCGCTTATCTTGAGAATATTCGTTTTGGCCTTATCGTGCGAAAGCTGCTCTTCGAGCACCGCATAAACCTTTTCTCGGTTTGCGACACGTTCCATATCGATAAAATCGATAATGACAATGCCGCCGATATTGCGGATTTTGAGCTGATAAGCGATTTCGCGCGCTGCTTCGAGATTGATTTGCAGAATCGTATCTTCGAGGGAATGCTGACCGACGAACTTACCCGAGTTGACGTCGATAGCCGTGAGTGCTTCGGCCGTATCGATGACGAGATAACCGCCGCTGCGGAGCCATACCTTGCGGGCAAGTGCACGTGAAATCTCAATTTCGATGCCATAAGCATCAAAGATGGGATCGAGTCCCTGATAACGTTTGACGTGCTCCACATGATCCGGAATGAATTTGGAGACGAACTCCCGGATACGTTCGTATTGTTCGGCATTATCGACGATAACTTCGTCGATGCCGTCCGTGAGCAAATCGCGCACGGCTCGCAAAGGCAGGTCGAGTTCCTCGTAAAGCAGGGCAGGTGCCGACTGGCGTTCGAAATCCCCAAGGATATCGCGCCAAAGATTTGTCAGATACTTGAAATCATCGTCGATTTGCTGTTCTGTCGCGCCTTCGGAGGCCGTCCTGACGATAATGCCAGTGCCGGCCTGACGGCGTTCATTGACGAGATCGCGCAGGCGCGTCCGCTCGGCCTCTGTACTGATGCGCCGGCTTACGCCGATATGATCAAATGTCGGCATGTGGACCAAAAAACGCCCCGGCAGCGAGATATGGCTCGTGATGCGGGCACCTTTCGTCCCAATGGCTTCTTTGGCTACCTGAACGAGAATTTCCTGTCCCTGGTGCAAACACTCTTCGATGGGCCCTATCGGCCGATTCTGGCCCCGAGACTGGGGAATTTCCGGATCATCGACGGCATCGGCATCGACTTCCTGCATGTATGCCTCGTGCTTGTTATAGACATCGTAGACGTACAAAAAAGCAGCCTTTTCCTGACCAATATCGACAAAAGCAGCCTGCATGCCCGGCAAAACGCGCAGCACACGGCCTTTATAAATATTGCCTGCCGTACCGCGTTCGTAACTCCGTTCCAGGAAGAACTCGGATATTGAGCCGTTTTCAACCAGTGCAACCCGCGTCTCATGGCTCGTCGTGTTAATCACCAAAATATTGGACATTCAATAAATCCTGCGTTTCTCAATGACACAAAACCGCGTGCAGCGTTTCCCCCAAAAACGCCACTGCCGTAAAT
>JAGACY010000140.1 GCA_017613855.1 Pseudomonadota bacterium | reverse complement strand
ACTGCGATTTTTGGAGTTTTAGGATCGCAGGATAAAACGGCCGCTGCCATTCGCGCCTTACTGGAAGCCGGATGCAATGTGAATGCGCAGGATATGTATGGTGAAACCGCATTCATGAGCAGAATTAATGACGATGATGTTGCAAAAGTGATGATTGAATATGGTGCCGATGTCAATCAGGCTGATAACGAAGGTTTGACGGCAATGCATCGCGCAGTTTGTATAGAAGCATATCAACGATTGATAGAAGCGGGCGCCAATCCCAATGTAGCCTCTACCGGTGACTATGATGAGGACGAATGGTGTGGTGAATGGCCTTGCGGTACGACGCCTCTGATGCTGACGCGCGATTACATGAGCGCAAAATATCTTATCGAACACGGCGCAGATATCAACGCCAAAACGCGAAAAGGATATTCTGTACTGATGTATTTGCTTTGGGAATATGAACTCGGGCCGGCAATCGCTGTGGTCAATGCGGGTGCAGAACTCAATGTTACAGCACAGAACGGGAATAATCCGCTTCATTTGATATGTGGATCGTTTAAGTCACTCCTTGCAGAACCACGTCATTATCGCAAGTTTATTACAAAATTAGTGCGTCAGCTGCTCGAAGCAGGATGCGATCTCAATGCCGTGAATGCAGATGGTGAAACGCCGCTTCATTGCGCCGGCAGCGGTTATGCAATACATGAATTGATTAAGGCCGGGGCAGATATTCATATTCGCGATAATGACGGGAATACGCCTCTGCATCATGCCGCCATGCATAATGAAAAGTGTGTGAAAGCGCTTTTGGCTGCTGGTGCCGATCCGAACGCACTCAATCATCAAGGTCAAAACCCGCTATTCTGCATCAATGAAGAAGAATGTTTTTTACCATTAATTCGTGCTGGCGCAGACGTGAACTGCATCGATATTCATGGAAAAACACCGCTTCATCATGCTGTCAAATCAGAATATTATCATCTGATTCAACTGATGCTAAAACACCATGCAGATCCCACAATTCGTGATAACAAAGGTCGACTCGCTATTGAAGAAAAGGATTTAGATAAATATATTCATCGTAGCAGAAAACGCAGGTTCAAAGTGATTAAATGTAAATACAGGGCGAGCCGTTTATTGCGCCGGTAATATAGCTGATTATACCTAAGAAATGTCTAAATAATTGTTTTCTTTGTGAGGGGGCAACGCCCCCTGCGGCGCTATTTGCAGGCAAATACGCGCCTACCCCCTTTGCGGGGACACCCGCAACGCCCCAGACCTATCTATATTCAGGCTTATCCTAAGGATATTTAAATAAAGGAGATAACAATGCGAATCATATACATACATGGGTTTAATTCATACATCGGATCGACGACAGGCGCGAAATTGCGCACGCTGAATCTGATGGACATTTATGAAATCGGCTATCCGTCAGACGGAATGTTCGAGGACAATCTGAACAGCTTAAGAGCGCAATATGCGCAATTACCGCCCGATGACACCATTCTGGTCGGTTCTTCGCTCGGTGGGTTTTATATCAGCCAACTCGCCGATCTGCCCAGGATTAAGGCGATTGTCATGATCAATCCCGTGGTTTATCCCGAAACGGATTTGGCGCAGTTTTGGGGGCAAAATAAGAACTTCTGTACGCACGAAAAATATGAATTCACCGACGGAGCATTGCATTCCTACCATGAATTCAAGGATATGCGGCAAACATCTGTAACTCGCTATTTACTATTGGCAATGGGCGATACGCTGTTGAATCCGTTGAATGCGCGTGAATATTATGACGGCTATGCCGAGCTGCATTTGATGGACGGCGGGCACAGGCTGGAAGATTTTGAGTTGGTCAAGCAAGTTGTATGCGAAATCACAACAAAAGGAGTGGAGAAATGAACCAACCGCATTCCGATCGAAATGAGCAGTGTTGCACCCTTTCAGGGTGCTTATATGTTGGGGGATTTCGTTTCCCGGGGTTGCGCTACGCTTCACCCCGGGCTGTGACATTGCGCCCTTTCAGGGCGCGAAACCGTATATAAAATAGTTAGTATAAATGAGGAATAGCCATGCTAAATCAAAAATGCACAGAGAAAGAACTAAGAGAAAAGGCGAAATTATCGTCTGAAAGGGAAGCACTTATGGCACACAATGGTGTATTTGAAACAGAAGAAAAGGATTAAAAAAGACTCGGTTTGTTGCGTCAAATACACTGCGGAAAACCTGTCGAGCATGAGGATTTGCATGCATTATTCAATGCGTATACAAAAAACATTCTTTTAGTGGGTAAACCATGAAAAATAACGATACCATTCGCCTATGCGCTTTGTCCGATACACACGGACTGGACTTTACAATTCCCGATTGTGACATCTTTTGCCATTGCGGTGACTGGTCGCCACTGGCGTATCAAAGCGACTATGAAGCGATGTACGACTGGCTGGATTATTTTGTAGATACATTGTTGCATTTGCCGTGCAGATACGTCGTCATTATTGCAGTGAATCACGATTTGATCATGGAATCGGAGACAGCCAGGGATGTATTTGATGAAATCCAGCAGCGGCAAGGCGGTGTCCGGGAATATTGGGACGAAAAAGGGATTTTGCGAACTGACAAGAAAATTCATTATCTGGATTGTTCATCTGTCGAAATCATGGGGCTGAAATTCTGGGGATCGCCTGTGACGCAGCAAGTGAATCGCTATCGTAAGTATTGGGCATTT
>JAGACY010000139.1 GCA_017613855.1 Pseudomonadota bacterium | reverse complement strand
GCCACTCACCCTTAGCTTCAGAATCACCTCTAGGCGTTGTCATTCAATTGCGCATTGCGCATTGCGAATTGCGAATTAGTCAACGCTATTTCCTGTCTTTCTCCAAATGGCTTCGCGGTAAATATCGACGTACTGCCTTGCAGAATCCTGCCATGAGAAGCGTTTTTCCATGGCTCTCTGGCGCATTTGGTCGATGTCATCCGAACGATGGTACCAGGTATTGAGTGCCCAGCCGATGGTGTCGTAAAGCGCTCCCGGAGTATGATCGTAATACTTAAAGCCGGTGCCGGTGTGGTTGTACTCATCGAAATTCTCGATGGTGTCATTGAGACCGCCGACTGCGTGTACGATGGGCAGCGTGCCATAGCGCAGGCTGTACAATTGATTGAGTCCGCATGGCTCAAATACGCTCGGCATGAGGAAAAAGTCGCTGCCTGCCTCGATTCGGTGGGCAAGTGGATTGCTGTAGCCAATGTAGCAGCCAAATTTTCCGGGGTATTTCCAGGCCATCGTATTAAAGAAGTCCTGAGCCCATGCTTCGCCGCTTCCCAAGAGGGCAAACTGCAAATCGAGCTGCATCAGGCTTTCGAAAATCTCGGCGAGCAGGCGGATGCCCTTTTGATCGACGAGACGGGCAACGAGACCAAACAGAGGCACATCATCGCGCGGAACCAGGTGCATTTCTTCCTGCAATGCATGTTTGCAGACGGCTTTGCCGAACATATCGCCCACATCGTAAGGTGCAGTAATGTATTTGTCGGTTTCTGGATTCCATTCGTCATAGTCGATGCCGTTGAGCACACTTCTGAGTGCGTCGCGCCTGTCCTGAACGACGCCTTCGAGTCCGTGGCCAAATTTGGGGGTCATGATCTCTTCAGCATAGCCATGGCTGACGGCGTTAAACAATGTCGCATGGTAAATGCCGCCTTTGAGCAGGTTGCACTGGTTTTGCCACTCGAGTTCCAGGTGTGTAAAATGCTCCCAGCCGATATCGAGAACATCCATTAACCCGGCATAGTATCGCCCCTGGTATTCCATATTATGGATCGTGAGCAATGAAGCCGAATGGCCGAGAACATCATCGTAAGCATACGCCGTGTTGAGGAAAATGGGCACAGCTGCCGTATGCCAGTCATTGCAGTGGACAATGTCGGGCGAAAAATGCAGTTTCTTACAAAGCTGCAGCGCTGCCCGCGATAAAAAGACAAAGCGGTTGTCGTTGTCCATAAACCCCTGACCATCGGGTTCGTTATACAAACCTTTGCGGTTAAAAAATCGGTCATACCCAATAAAGTAAATAGGAACATCCGAATTCGGCAGCCGGGATTCACGAACTTCGCACCACAATTCACCCAATGCACCCATCCATACCCCCATGGCACCCGGTATCGGCTCAAGGTGGTATTTCCATTGGTCAATATCGGCATACAGAGGCATGACGACACGTACCTCATGACCAAGTTCCCTGAGGAATTTCGGTAAAATACCAGCGACATCAGCGAGTCCGCCGGTCTTGGCAAAGGGCACAGCTTCAGAGGCAACCATTAAAATCTTCATGAAAAGACCTCCCGGGTGACAGTAGTGCAGACGGCCAACAAGTACCGTCCCATATTCTATATCACGTTTTCCTTTGGAGTGGTAGGTTTGAGAAGGGGCGGCTATCGAGCCGTAAAACGGCTCGATACGCCTGCCCGCTGCGGTCTATTGCCTGACGGCAATACGACCTTCGCGTTGCTTTGACAACGATTTCCTTATGAGTTGCAAATCCATAATTGAGGTGATAAACAGATTTGAGCGGATTATTCTGAATCGGCTTCTCTTGTTTATACCTCTTTTTATAGTGAATTCTGATGCCAGAAAAATACGACAAAATCATCATTGGGGCTGGTTTGTATGGCTTATATTCTGCCTGCCTTTGTGGAAAAAGAGGTGAACACATTCTTGTTTTAGAATGTGAAGATGCCCCCTTTAAACGGGCGACTTATATTAATCAGGCAAGAGTTCATCAAGGATATCATTACCCCAGGTCATTGTCGACTGCTCTGAAGTCTGCGCACTATTTCGAACGATTCAACCGCGATTTTGATTTCTGTATCAATAGAGAATACAAAAAAATTTATGCGACCTCGAGCCAATTCTCCTGGTCCAGCGGCGAACAGTTTAAAAAATTCTGCAAGGCAGCCAGCATCCCTTGTGAAGAAGTTAAGCCGGAGCAGTTCTTTAAAGATGGCATGTGCGATGGCGCGTTTCTTACGCGAGAATATACGTATGATGCTTCCGTTCTCCAAAAATATTATGAATCTCAATTGTCTGAATTAAATAATGTTACAATTTTATATAATGCTGCAATTCGTTCAATAACCAAACTCGATGATTGTTACGAAATCTCCGTCGACGACAAAAAATCTTTTACAGCTCCCTTTGTCTTAAATGCGACTTATGCATCGACGAACCAGATTCTCGATATGCTGGGGTATGATAAGTTTAAAATTAAGTACGAACTGTGCGAAATCATTTTGTGTGATGCCTCGGATGCTTTAAAGGAATATGGTTTTACCGTGATGGATGGTCCATTCTTTTCTATCATGCCGTTTGGCCTTACGGGCGATCATTCGTTGACTTCGGTGACATTTACGCCACATTCCACGAGTTATGACTTTCTTCCTACATTTGATTGCCAGGAAAAGAGTAATGGCTTCTGCTCGCCAAAACATCTCGGTAACTGTAATCACTGCCCCGTAAAGCCTGTGTCTGCGTTTCCTTATATGGCAAATCTCGCTCGCAAGTATTTGCGTGATGAATATGGGTTCTCTTATAAATCTTCATTGTTTTCGATGAAGCCCATTCTCAAATCGACAGAACTTGACGATTCACGCCCCACTGTAGTGCGCGTATATTCAAAGGATCCGACTTTTGTCGGGGTTTTGTCCGGAAAAATTAATACAGTTTACGATCTGGATGAGATATTAATATGATTGACAACCGGGAAAAAAACTTCGTTTCTGCAGTCATCTACGTTCATGATGCGGAAGAGAATATTGCGGATTTTATTCAGATGGTTTTAAAGAT
>JAGACY010000138.1 GCA_017613855.1 Pseudomonadota bacterium | reverse complement strand
GGAGCACTGTCATCCGATGGTTACGATGTAAACCGCTGTCTGGCCTATTGGACGATACAGCACAGAGGCGAAATCCCTCAGGAATTTGCCAAAGCCATGGGAGATGTCATTTGGGGATGTGACCGATGCCAGCAAGGATGTCCAAGAATACGTGATAATGACATTCCCGCACCGCAGGATAATCCACTCACCCAAATCACACTCAAAGAGATTCTGACTTTGAGCGGACGACAATTGCGCATCCGTGTGGCCCAAACCGTTATTGCCGATGTCCATCCCTATATGTTACAAAGAAATGCCTGCATTGTCATTGCCAATACGGGCAATCGCGAACTCATTCCCGAGCTTGAACATGTTGCAAAGAATCACACCTGCGACTGGGTGCGACAGGCTGCATGCCAGGCCCTGAATGAGTTGGGATGAAATCATTATTCTAATGCGGAATGCGGAATGCGGAATGCGGAATAGAACGCTCCCCCCTTAAAACTCTTTAAAACCAAAGAGACTAAATACTTTAGATTACACCCTCAGAATTCTTAAATAATTCCGAATTCCGAATTCGACAAAAACCATCCACACGGATTGCACATTAATCATTCAAAGGATCAAAGAAAGTGAGCATAGAAATTACCGTTTCGCGCGACCTCCCGCTGGAGCCCCAGATTTTTTTAGCATCACAGGCTTTGCTCAATGGCGAGTTGGTCATATTTCCGACAGAAACCGTATATGGCATTGGGGCAGATGCGATTAATGACGAGGCCATCGAGCATCTCATCACGCTCAAGAATCGCCCAGATAACAAGCCATTTCCCGTGATGGTCGCCGATCTTGCGATGGCCGAGCAATTTGCCGAACTGGGGGCAGCGCGCGAAATAGCCAATGACTACTGGCCCGGCCCGCTTACGCTGGTTTTACCCTGCAAGAGCTGTCTGTCAGATGCCTGTATTTCGGATGACAACATGGTCGGCATTCGCTGTCCGCTCAATCCCGTAGCTCAGGCCATCCTGAGCCTCACCGGCATTCCTTTGGCAGTCCCGAGCGCCAATTATGCCGGTGATCCGCCTGCAACCAATTCGATCGAAGCGCGCCGTGTATTTATGAATCAGGACATTGCCTTTAGGATTTATCAGCAGGATCCCACCATGGGCAAACCGACGACCGTACTCAAAATCGAAAAAGACACCTGGACGATTTTGCGCAAAGGCCCGGTAAGTGCCGACGCCATCCGTGGTTATCTGCCCCAGGGCGTAACACTGGCAGGCGTATAATCGAGAACTCCGTTTTTTCTGGGGCGCTGCCCCAGACCCCGCCAAGGGGCTAAGCCCCTTGGAACCCACAATCATTCTTACTGCAGATGTGATACGTTTTCACAAACCTGTGCGAAATGGGGCCCCTCCCCCATTCCGAATGAAATCATAGCGTTATCGCCCATCAAACGTGGATGAATGCTCATTTTAGGTGAGTTTTTTTTAATAATTTCGCACGTATTGGCCGACAGGCCAATAGCGCGAAAGCCAGGGCGTATTGGCCGGCAGGCCAATAGCCCGGCCATGCAATAAACAGCAACATTCTTAGGTTGCGTGATACAATTCGCATGTTTCATTCGCCGTCGATGTGTGATATAATACTACATGGTTGTACATCATTTGGATGTACGTTGTTTGCATAACTACAAGCGAGTGAATATGAACGTCATTATTTTGTCGCCACATTTTCCCCCCAACCATGTCAATTATGCCAAAGCGGTCAAAAAATACGGCGACACCGCGCTCGGCATTGGGGACAGCCCAGACATCTCGGATGAGCTTCGCAATACGCTCGACGAATATGTTTATGTTCCGGACATGATGAATTACGATGCGATGATTCGTACAGTTGGATATTTAACGTCCAAATATGGCAAGATAGATCGCATTGATTCCCAGAATGAATACTGGCTCGGAATTGAAGCGCAGCTTCGTGAAGATTTTAATATATTTGGTCAGAAGCCAGCCCAGACAGATATCAACCGCAGCAAGCTTGAGATGAAGCGCATTGCACGCGGTGCCGGCATTCCTGTTGCCGAAGGTATGGAAGTCGAGAGTCTGGAACAGCTTCGTGCTTTTATTAAAAAAGTCGGTTATCCTATTGTCGTCAAGCCGGTTGTCGGTGTAGGCGCTGCAGCGACGTATGCTCTTAATAATGACGAAGAACTCGATCATTGTTTTGAATATATTCATGGCCGATATATTTGTGAACAGTTCATTCATGGTGATATTGTTACATTCGATGGTTTTGTCGATCGTGATGGGCGCATTATTTTTAAGACATCGCATGAGTACAATGCAGGTGTCATGGAGAGCGTCAACGAAGCCAAATCATTATATTATTATAATGTAACAGATATTGATCCGCTGCTCGAAGAATTAGGCTGCAAAGCGGTTGCCGCATTTGGAGTTCGCGAGCGATTTTTCCATATTGAATGGTTCCGGACCCAAAAGAATCCGACCAAATACTGCTTCCTCGAGATCAATGTCCGTCCGCCTGGGTTGTACACCATTGATATGATGAACTTCTCGGCAGACATCGATTTGTATGAAACATGGGCAGCATCCTTCCATGAGTGCTATCCTCATGTAAATGCCAAATTAAAATATTCGATTGGCTTTGCAGGCCGTCGTGTCAATGAACATCATAAACATTCTCATGATGAAATCATGGCACATTTCAGTGACTGCATGGTCATGGCAGAACCCGTACCAGGCGCTTATGCAGATGCGATGGGCGAGTTCTTTTATCTTGTAAAGCATAAGGATGTGGAGCGTGTCAGAGAAATATTAAAATATATTCTCGAACTCGCAGACGAATAAATAATATGGGGCACTTTGGATATCAAAGTGCCTTTATACTTTCAGGGAAGAGCAAATAATTATATGGACAAGGATTCATTTTATTCCCAGGATTACATAACTCCCGCCAAAGCAACCGAAAACATTCAGTATTCCATTCGTGAGGTCACCGTGCGTGCACGTGAACTCGAACGGGAAGGTCGCAAGATTTTATATTTAAATATCGGCGATCCCAATGTTTACGATTTTGATTTGGTCGAAGAGGCCCAGCAGGCAGCAATTTGGGCAATCACGCATCGCAAAAATGGCTATGCTCCTTCGGAGGGCTTGCCCGAAGCGCTCGAATCGATCGAGCGCGACGCACGCAATCGCCAGCATATCCTCAATATTATCGGCAGTTTTACGGGCAACGGAGCCAGTGAGTGCATCGACCTGGCCTTTACGGCGCTCGTCAATCCCGGCGACAATGTTCTTTTGCCCTCCCCGACTTATCCATTGTATTCGATGATACTGACGCGCCTCGGCGTCGAAGCGCGTTATTATAAACTGGATGAATCCAAAGAATGGCAGCCTGACCTCGATCATATGGAAGCGCTGATCGATGGCCGTACGCGCGCGATAGTCGTGATTAATCCCAACAATCCGACGGGTGCCATCTATCCGGAGTCCTGCCTTCGCCGCATCATCGATTTGGCGAAAAAATATAATCTTCTCATATTAAATGATGAGAATTATGAGCGGCTCGTGCTCGATCCCGAATGCCACCATATCAGCCTGGCTGCACTCGATGGGGATGCATGTGTATTGACGTTCAATGGCCTGAGCAAATCCTATCTTGGGCCTGGCATTCGCATTGGCTGGGGGATTTTGAGCGGCCCCAAAGACAGACTTGCTGCGTATTATGAAACGATTTGCCGTTTGCTGCGTGCGCGTCTGTGCTCGAGTCATCCTTTCCAGTGGACGATCCGTGCATGCCTCGAAGGCAGTCAGTCGCATTTCCCGGAATTCCTGGCCAAATTGCGCAGACGCCGTGACATCTGCATGCAAAAAGTTGCGCAGATTTCGGGGCTTTCGTGCATCGTTCCTCACGGCAGTTTTTATGCTTTTGTGCGCGTCGAAGGCATCAAGGATGATAAAAAATGGTGCCGAGATTTGCTCGATTCGAAGGGAGTCGTCGTTGTTCCAGGGAGCGGATTCAGCTATACTTGCGAGGATGCAGCCTATTTCAGGATCGTCTTTTTGCCCGATGAAAAGACGCTCTCCGATGCATTTGATCGCATTGCAGAATTTGTCAAAGAAACTTCCTAGTTCACATGGCTCGTACACGAAACCAGAATAAACTCATCGCCATTTCCGGCCCCAAAGGCGGCATTGGCCGATCGACATGTGCCACAGTACTCGCCAAAGCTTTGGTCGCACGCGAGCAGTCGGTGCTCATCATCGATACGAGCATCTATGGCAATCTTGCACCTTTCGTGGATTTGCCCATTCAAAATTTTTCACGCGGCTTCGAGATCCTTTCGACTTCCAGGCCGCGCCTCGACTACGTCCATCATTCGACCGTCGAATCGGCAGAAAGCCTTTTGCAGCGCGTTCGGGAATTATCCTATGACAATATCATTCTCGATTTGCGTCCCGAGTTGAACGATTGGAACCTCGATTTATTTGTGCGATCCGACTTGCCCATTTTGATGGCAGCACCAGAACCTGCCTTCATCGACATGGTGACGCGATGGATCCGGCGCGCTTTTATACGTTACATCCGGCAATTCGAAGAAAACAACGAGCTCGCTCAGATTCTTGCACCACAGCAGGATACCTGGACTTATTCCTCAATTGTCAACAGACTTTCGCCGGCCTTGCAAAATCAATGGCTCACAGAACTGGCATCCTTCCGGTGTGCCTTCATGCTCAACTTCAGGCGCGAACACAGTGAGTCGCTGCAAAGCCGGGCTCTGTGCCATGCCTTGGGCATGCTGCTGGGACTCGACATTCGATATCTGGGCAGCATCGAGTTTGATGATCGCCGCTGGTTCTTCATACGCCAGCTGGCCGATGTTTCACTCTTTATGCGCGAAGATCCTCTGGTGCGTGGGATGGATTCGATCGTGCGCGAACGCTTGCCGAACTTCAATTTCGAACCACGTCCTTGCCTGGCCCAGCTCGATGTATCGACGCATGCACGGCAATTCTTGCGTGCCGAGACTCCCGAACAGGCGCGCCAGCAGTATCGCCTGCTCTGGGAAGGCTATCGCCGCGAGAATGGTTTGGTTGCAAGTGTTTTATCGAAAGACGCCATTTCCCAAACGATTGCACAGCTCGAAATTGCTTATCGGCGCAGCGAAGAAACACCGGCTCAGCCCGAAATGCCTCAGGAACGCACCACGCGCTCTGCAAATGAAACCGGGCACAAACCGTTTTTATCGGCCAATGCCTCATCCTCTGCCGATGCAAGCCCCGATGCAGGCGAATGGCTCACCGCCAGACGCGAAGAAATCGGTATGACCATTGCGCAGCTTGCCCTCAAATCGCGGCTGCCGGCACGCACCATCGAAAAAATCGAACACCAGAGAATTTCGGGCATGCCCACTGCCCGACTGCAGGCCTATCTCTACGAGATTGCCAATGCTCTCGGTATTGATGTTCATGAAATATTGGGAAAATTTGGACTGAAATAACTCACAATTCGCAATTCGCAATTCGCAGTTCGCAATTATTGAATCAATCTTTATTATTTCTAATGATGAAAGGTATTTGATTCATGATGTCAATGTGTAATTGAGACATTTTCAATGTTATATAAAAAATGAAGTTTTGTAATTTCAAAATAAAGAATTAGGTGTTCTCATTCAATTGCGCATTGCGCATTGCGCATTGCGCATTCACTCGAAGGAAGATTGCCCATGGCAAGAAGCATACATCAGCCTTTGATTTGGATCGACTGTGAAATGACGGGACTGGATACCCGCGTCGATCGCATCATCGAAATTGCTACACTCATTACAGATTCTGAACTAAACATCGTGGCCGAAGGCCCCGAGCTGGCCATTCACCGCCCCAAGGAATTGCTCGACCAAATGGATGACTGGAATACCAAACATCATACCCAGTCCGGTCTCGTCGAGCGCGTACTGAATTCCCAAATAGAAATCGAGGATGCCGACCGTCTGACGTTTGAATTTATATCGCAGTACGCAGAAAAGCATGCTGCACCGCTTTGCGGCAATTCGGTCTGGCAGGATCGCCGGTTCATTGACCTCGAGATGCCCCAGACAGCCCATTATCTGCATTACCGCAACGTCGATGTGTCATCCTTCAAAGAAATGGCGCGCCGCTGGTACCCCAAACTCGATCCCTACAAAAAAGAGAATCACCACCGCGCATTGGATGACATCCGCGAATCCATCGAAGAACTCAAATATTATCGGGAAAAATTGTTCGTGAAATCGCTGGATTGATTTTTTTGTGGGCATGGCTATCGCTTTGCGATACGCCTGCCCAGAGACGTGTTGTGACACGTCTCTGCTCGCCTATGGGCGTTATAACGCCCATACGGCTCGCAT
>JAGACY010000137.1 GCA_017613855.1 Pseudomonadota bacterium | reverse complement strand
TATTTTTAGGTTTTGTTAAACGTGCGTGGATTTTTTACCCAAAACTTACTCCATTCGGACTTGGAGCCTGGAGCTTAGAGAAGGAATTGAGCATTCAAAGTTCCAAGATCAAAGCTCTAAGCAAGGAAATGACATAGACTTTGGATTTTTGCGTATCCACGTTGGTTAACCATATCCTTATTATTTGGTTTTGTTAAACATTCAAATATTGTGTGCGGCAGAACTGCCGCACACAACCTACCAACAAAGTGAATTTATTCAGCTGCTGCGACGGGAAGATCGGCGATAACCTTTTTGTCATCATCGCCTTCAATGCGGTTATCAAAGATGTTGCCTTTGCCGCATTTTTCAAAGGTCAAGCCGCCTTTATTAATCACTTTTGCCCCACCGGCAATCTCCATGCATCTGTGTTCAGTCGATTTAAACACAATATTCGAAAGCGTGATATTGGCTTCACTACGAATATTAAGAGAAGGTTCTTCACCGTTACCAGTCTGAGATAATACAAGACCGCTAATAGAGATAGGACGTGTCGAATCAATGATCAATCCACGCCAGAAATTAGGTTCATCCGTCATACCGCGCATAATGACAGGATTTTCAGCAGTGCCTTCCAGTTTCAACTGTATCGAACCAGCAATGTGAGCTTCCTTTTCATGTTCAAACACAAATTCCACACCGGGTTCGATCGTTAAAGCACCGGATTCCCCATCCACATTCATGCCGTCTGCAAGAAGATAGGGAATTGGCTGTTTTTTAATCACGGCTTCCTGTACATTATCGAATGTGTAAGGATTAATACGAATAAACTGCTTATTGTTCTCATACTGATTGCCATCGCCAATCATGCCAAGGTGTGCGTAGGAATCCAAAACCAACGGATACCCCTTGCAGTTTTTAATGGTATTATTTGTGAATTTTGTAAACTTAGCATCTCCGCCCACCCGGATACCATCATTGGCTGATCCATCCAGAGTGACATGATCCATCGCAATGCGAGATTCGAAGTCCAATCCGATGACATGTTCTTCACCATCGGCATTTTGAATTTGAAGGTAATTGAGGGCGTTATCTTTATTTTTGGATGAGAACCGCAATCCAGACCAAACCGAAGAATTTGTAGATTTAAAGATGACCGGAGCATCTGCAGTACCTTTGACGATTAGGGCAGCATCATCATTAATATCAAAACCTGCACTGGAGGACTGCATATCGATGGTTACACCCGGTGCGATTTCGAGTTTGGTATTATCGTGGAGATTGATCGAATCCGTCAGTATGTAATCGATATCCAGACCAAGATCTTCGAGCTTAATGTTTTTGTTGTCCCCATAGGAAGCAAGATCAATCTGCTGAGGTGTTGTCGGCTTGGCCTCGGGTTTTGCAGCATCATCCTTGGGTGCATCAGCATTTTCCTTAGCAGCGTCAGCATTATCCTTAGCAGCATCGGTATTTTCAGCAGCCTGTTCCTTTTGTCCTTCGTTGGCAGCAGGAGCAGCTTCGCATTTCATATTGCGGCAAATCTGCCCATTCGGGCACTCAGAATCGAGTTTACAACCGGCGTCTTTCTTTCCGCATGCAGGCAAAACACATGCAGCGATGAGCACACCAAGAGAAATCATAGTCAGTTTATTGTACATGTTTGAAACTCCAGAAATCAGAGGAAATGTTATTCAACTATTCAATGGATGCATAGATGCCCCACAGACCAGCAATGGTTGTATCACAACCCAGGCTAAAAGTCAGAAAAATTGGTTTTCGAAGGCATCGTCTTTCAATATGGCATTGCGATTCACATCATTCGGTGAACAATAGTTTTATTCACCAAACGGGCGCACTCAAACCTGACGGTGTTCGCAATCATGTTTGCCTGTGCGCATTTGCCAAAGGCAAAAAGCACAGGCAAAGCGGCGTATCGCATCGCGATAGCCGCTTGTGTGAGCTGTATTTGGTTCGGAGGGCGTGCAACGCCCCGAACCAAAAAAGCGCCCCCCAAACACAAGAACAATGCATCTTTTAGCAATATCTGATATGGTAAGAATGTGGCGTGTTATGCCAAATGAGGTTGCTTATGAGTAAAACAAGATTTTTGTTGATTTGTGCGGCAATTGCAGCAGTTTATGGTTGCAGTTCGAACTGCAAGGACCGCGGAGAATGTGAGTGTGCCACACGTTTTGACTGTAATGAAGACCAGGTCTGCACGGATGGCGTTTGTGTAGATATGTCAAAGGAAATCTGGATCGTCCCCGAGCGAGAGTTTGGAGAATCCTGTATTTCCCATCGCGAATGTATTGATGGTGTCTGTCTTCCATTAGGCCCCGACAATGGGGGTGTTTGTTCGACCAAATGTGAAACCGGCAATGACTGTGAAGAAGGATGGTCTTGTCGTGCGTGGACAGGTTCGGAGTATTTTTCAAGCGACACCCATGTTTGCGTAAAAGAAACGCCTTCACGTCTGTGTTTAAGCTGTGCCGTCGACGGTCACTGCAATGCTGTTGGGGATTTATGTGTTGAGCTTGAAGAAGGCCGCGTCTGTGCTCAGGACTGCAGCCTCGAGCCGTGCCCCACAGGCTACACCTGCCAGATGTATGAACGCGATGGTGCCTCGTATGCCCAGTGTCTTCCGCTCGACAATACGTGTGAATGCGGCGCAGGCAAAGAAGGTATGGGACGTGCCTGCACGAACAACAATGAATTCGGTGTCTGTGCGGGTTGGTCCTATTGTTCCCAGGTGAATGGCGAATATGTCTGGAGTGATTGCGATGCCCAAACCCCAGCAGCTGAAATCTGCAATGGCAAAGATGACGACTGTGATGGCCTGATCGACAGTTTTGACCCTGGATTGGATTACAGTGAACTTGGTGAAGAGGGGGAACTCTACCCCATCTGTTATTTAGGCGGATGTGTGGGGCGTTGGCAGTGTTCAGCCAATGAAACAGAGACTCTTTATTCCTGGCATTGCGATGCAGGTGATCCAGAGCGCGAAATCTGCAATGGTGTCGACGATAACTGCAATGGAATAATAGACGAAGCATTTGTCAATGCAGACGGTCTTTATATCGATGTTGACAATTGCGGTTCATGTGGCAGTTCGTGTAAAACGCTTTTGTCCGATTTGAGAACAGATGAGAATGGCGAGGTTTTAAGCAATGCAGCAACATGCGAAGTTCATGATGGTGTTGCGGTTTGTGTGCCCAAGCTTTGTAACCCCGGCTATTATCCCTATCCCCATGAGAATCCTGTCTCCTGCATTAAGTTGGAAAGCCCGGCATGTCAGGCATGCGGAACGGACAGTGACTGCCATGTTTATACCGACCGCTGCCGGGAATTGAGTGGTGATTTTGGCACGCACTGTCTTCAGAGCTGCAGTGAGAATTCCCCCTATTCAGGATGTACGGGCATGGTGGGTGTACAGAGCTGTTGCCCGAATGGCTATATTTGCCAAGTCAGTGAAGGAGAAAAACTCTGTATTCCGAAAGGTGAAAGCTGCAGCTGTGATGAATCCAAGCTCGACATGGTGCGCAACTGCACGGCGAGTTCAGGGACAGACATGTGCCAGGGGAGACAGACTTGCGAAAAACTTGAGGAAGATGTCTATGCCTGGAGTACCTGCAGTGCACAGGATTTGACGGTTGAGGTCTGCGACGGGCAGGATAACAACTGTGATGGTCAAATCGACGAAGATTTTGTGGATGAATTAGGCCGATACAATGCAGAAGAGCATTGCGGGAAATGCAACGAAGACTGTCCAAGCCGTTGGAAAGCCAAGGAATTGCATGCAGAAGGTGCCTGTTTACTTCAGAACAATAATTATGCCTGTCAATTTACGGGCTGCAAGCTTGAGAAAGAGATTTTCGGCAAACGCTGTACGGACGATCAGAGCTGTGGTTCCGGCATGAAATGCGATCGCCAGGTTTTCTATTGTGTTGCAGAAACCGGCGAAATGCCATCAACATCCTGTACTCAGGACAGTGACTGTTCCAGGATCAGTTCTGGTCATACCTGTGTCAATGGGGTATGCAAACTTGAGGTACAGTATCACGATGTGAATGGCATTACCGCCGACGGGTGTGAATGTGGTGAGGCTATATACGGCGGCATGGATGAGCCCGACATGTTTGGTTTATGGCCGACAGAAACCAGTTCCTACATTGATCGGGATTGTGATGGCATTGATGGCCAGATTTCTTCATCCCTGTTTGTAAGTGCCCAATCGGATGTTTCCCTGGGGACAATGGAACATCCCTACAGAACGATTTCGGAAGCGATTAATGCCTTTAATAGCCAAAAGCATACAGCAATATTGGTGGCAGCCGGGACCTATCTTGAGCAGGTCAAGATGAAATCAGGTGTCCGGATGTATGGCGGCTACAGTGCAGATTTTAAATCCCGCAATATTATATTGAATCCGACCTTAATCTCAGCCCCGCCTCCCAAGGATGATTCGCAGCCGGGTACTATATATATTCCTTCCCTGAGCCGTAAGACCATCGTGAGTGGATTTACCATCAATGGGTACGACGTTTCCGAGAGCATGGCTTCTGTTGGAGGTTCGGGACGTAATACCTATGCCATCTTCCTCGCCAGTGCCTCATCCAATATATATATTGTCAATAATACCATTATTGCCGGTCGTGCAGGCGATGGCGGCCGCGGAAAAGAAGGCGATTCGGGCCAGACAGGCAATGATGGCAGCAATGGCACAGACAGCCGCGAGTGTTCCAACAAGACATGTGAAGGTCAAACAACACAAGGTGGTTCAGGCGGAAAGAATTCCTATTGTCAATCGGCAAACGGACGTCCGGGAGCGACGGCCCAAGGTGGAAGCGTGACACAGGATTATATTGACACAAGCCGCGATGGTGCAGGTGGTTCAAACAATTCCTACACGCATGCCCACGAAGAGCACTATGCCTATTGCAAATATGACTGTACATCCGGCGGCTATGCCAATGGTTCAGATGGCAAAAATGGCGACAATGGTTCGATTGGCGGCGGCGGTCAGGGCTGTTCTTCATCACAGGGAACGGTCACCAACGGCGTATGGGCCGGAACTTCCGGCCGTGCCGGAAGCAATGGTGGCGCAGCTCTAGGCGGCGGCGGCGGCGGTGCCGGTGGCTGTGGTGGTCAAGCTGGAGCCGGTGGTGGTGCCGGCGGCGGAGCATTCGGTATCTGGATTGCTTCAGTGAACACAGAAGCTAATATTTATGCGAACCAGATTACTCTTGGTGTCGGCGGCACAGGAGGAACCGGTGG
>JAGACY010000136.1 GCA_017613855.1 Pseudomonadota bacterium | reverse complement strand
GCCCGATGGTACCAATCAATACAATGCGTACGGCAAAGGTTTCTCGTCGACCAATGATGACATTATCTTCTTTACGGATGGTGATAATTTTGCAGGTAAGATTGTCGATGATGAATCCAAGAAGAAGTTTTTAGCGGAATTGGTTAAAATTATTAAGCTTGGCGATGCAATCAGCTATTATGGATATATTAAAAATGAGGCGGGTAAAGTAACTGTAGATTCCGGACATGTCACTTTTGCCTATGATTATGTAAAAGATGATAAGGGAAATATAACAGATGTCGTGATCCTGCATTCGGCGAGTAATTTTGAACCGTATAAACAACGTACCACAAAATTAGCCAACCATAAGTCGGGGTATAGCAGAAGTCTGAGCTGGCGTGCGAAGAAAAATGAAGAGACAGGTGTTGTGGAGGGCACGCTTCAAAAGACGCTGCTTTCCACTCTTATTGATGGTTTTTCGACAAAAAACAAGTCAGAATTTGTTGTCCTTCGCCCTATCCAAAAGGACGATACTTACAAACATGTTATTTTCAGTGGTAACAAGACCGCCGATTATCCGAACTGGAAGGAAAGTGCCAAGATTACAGATGAGGCATATACCATAAAGGATGCCGCCTTATGCCGCATGCAGTACCATGACATAGAGATCGAAAAAACGCTCGATGTCCATCCTGGCAGCACGGTTGAGCCAGGTGAATCGCTCACCTATACGATTGAAATTACAAACCATAGTGATAAAGCCTATAAAGATCTTTATATTACGGAAGATTTGTCGGAATATGTTGATCTAAAGAAAGCGGATGGCGGAATAGGATATGCCAATGCGGTTGCATGGTTTGTTCCCTCGGTAGATGCCGGTGCAAAGCACACCATAACCTATACCGTTGAAGTGAAAAATGATCCGGCACTCGTGGGTAAGAAGGTCATATCGACAGGTTCAGTGGCGCAAATTAAAAGCAAAACCATTGAAAATGCAATTGCCTATAACTTGTCAGAGGAAGAGATAAAATCGCTCAAGTTAGCCTACAAACTGATTGCCGAGGGCGGCAAAGTCAAAGGCATCGAGGCCATTGAGAAGACTTATAAAGAAGCATTAGATTATGATCTGCCGCTGAAAGATTTAAAACTGGGAGCGCTTTATATAAAAGAAGATCCCAATGCGGTCTTTACGAATTATGCTGATCAGATTCCATATAATGATAAGGATAATCAGAAGTATGATGCGGCTAAAAAAACAGCATTGCTCGTTTCATTGTATGGAAACACGTACACCGATTTCTTCCTCAATCAGAAGCACGCCCTTGCTGGCATGATTTTGAATCATTATTATTCAGGTGTACACATGTCCTTTGCTGTTGATTCGAACAAGAACGTCTATGCTCAAAGTGCACATCCAAAATTGTTTGAGGATCCTGTGAATAATCCGGATTCACGTACCGATCGTGAGAATATGATTTACCCGGAGACATTGCGCGACGGTGATATTCTCATTTATGCCAATACGCTGGATACCACTACCAATGAAAAAGGTCTTTATGCCTATATTTTCTTGGATGGGAAGTTCAAAGGCGTCAACACCAGCGCGAACGCTCCCGAAGAATTGAGTGTAAAAGATGGTACTGTACCGAAGTATTATGAGACTTATGATAAAGGCGAACAAAAGAGTATGATTGAGCGCTTTGGGGATATGCCTAAGTTATATGGCAAAGACTTTTATGTGATTCTGCGGCCAGCACTTACGATGAAGAAGCCGGCGACAGGTTCGACACCTTAGTATTATTCGTTCAGATATATCCATCGTCAGCCGCAGGGAACAGACTGCATGGGAACATTGATTTCTGAAAAATATAAAGCGTGGGAACAGGAATGTGAAAAGCGCTTTAAGCAGCTTAAAGCCAATGAGGAGGAACTGAACCGCATCTTTATTGATATCTATGGCATGTCGACGGAACTGACACCAGCGATAAAAGATAAAGATGTTACGGTCTGCAGGGCTAATATCGTCCGCGAAATAAAAAGTCTGCTCTCGTATGCGGTTGGCTGCATGTTTGGCCGCTATTCACTTGATAAAGCAGGACTTTGCTTTGCGGGCGGGAATTTTTATGATTATTTTGCGCCAGCTCCTGACTCCAAAAATACTTTCAAAAATCGCTATTATTTGAAAACGCTCGTGTCTTCTCAGAATGCCAATGCATCTTTAAATATGGATAGTCATTTCGGAGTGAGCGCGGATAATATTATTCCTATCGCTGATGGTGAATATTTCGATGAAGATATTCTGACAAGAATTGTGGAGTTCGTACAAATTGTCTACGGTGCGGACACACTTGAAGCTAATTTAAATTATATTGCAGAAACTTTGGGCGGAAAAGGAACATCGAGAGAAATTATTCGGTCATATTTTCTCAATGATTTTTATGCAGACCATATAAAAATGTACCAGAAACGTCCCATTTACTGGATGTTTTCTTCCGGCAAGAAAAATGGATTCAAGTGCCTGATGTATGTGCATCGCTATGGTTCCGATACACTTGCACAAATCGGCGATTATATACAATATTTGCAGAAACAATATCAATGCGCAATTTCCGATCTTAATGTTCGGCTCGCATCCTCGTTTGGCGATGAAGATGAGAATATTGCAAAACAACTGGCGAAGCTTAGTGAACAGTCAGAAGAATTATTGATTTATGCATCTAAGATACAATCCTTGAAAGAACGGAAAATTACAATTGATTTGGATGATGGTATAAAACTCAATTATTTAAAATTATCGGATGTTTTGGCTGATGTAAATTTTTAAATAGAGGCAGGGGGGGAGCCCCCTGCGGCGCTATTTGCATTGAGCAAATACGCGCCTACCCCCGATGCGGGGTTTCACCCCGCAACGCCCCCAAACCATACACAAGAGACTTGTTCGTTCATGATAGACAGGAACACCGTTAAGAAATTTGCAGTCTGGGCACATGAAGAATTGCTCAGTGGCGTAATAGCGAGAGCGCAGCATTTGGGGGTAATGCATACTTGCGGTACTATCCGGGCGGCCGAGCCTCTTTGTCTGAGCAAAGACGAGCTATTGCTTCGCGATGTGCTGATCCGGCAAATTGAAACCTCTGGCTTTGAACAAGTCATGGAGTCAGCAGCGAGCACCTGGTTTAATCGTTTTTGTGCTCTGCGTTTTATGGAGGTTAATGGCTATCTGCCTGGGCATGTGCGTGTCTTTACGGATGAAAATAATGCTTTTAAGCCGCAGATACTCGATGATGTGATCCATTTAAAAGATAAGTTGAATATTCTTGATATAGAAAGGGTGCATGCATGGGTTGCAAATTCGGATATGGATGCTTTGTATCCATATTTGATTGTCATGCAGTGCCGTGCTTTGAAATCTATTTTGTCCGGTATCTTTGCAAGAGAAAATGATTATACCGAACTTCTTTTGCCTGATCATTTGCTTTGTGCAGGCAGTGTGATTGACAGATTGATTCAGGAAATTCCAGAGGATGATTTTAATATTGCATCCGGGCATGGGCAGATAGAAATCATTGGCTGGCTGTATCAATATTATATGTCTGAAAAGCACGATGAAGTGGTCGATCCGCTCTATAGAAAATATATTGTGAAAGAAGATGTGCCGGTCGCAACGCAGGTTTTTACGACGGACTGGGTCGTTAAATATATTGTCGACAATACCGTCGGACGTTATTGGATGGAACATCATCCGGAAAGCCAGCTCGCAAGCCATTTAAAATATTATATTGCGAATCATGAAACCTCCCATTCCGGTTGTCATGGCAATACACGCCCGCAGGAGATAACCGTTTTGGATCCCTGCGTCGGAACAGGGCATTTCCTGGTTTATGTGATGGATGTTCTGATAGAGATATATCGGGAATGCGGCTATTCGGACGGCGATGCTGTTGCGGAAATCATCCGGCATAATTTGTATGGTCTTGATATTGACGATACTGTCGTCGAATTGGCTTGTTTTTCGATGATGATGAAAGGCTGTCAGTACGATAAAAACTTTTTAAAGCGTGGTTTGAAGCCTAAAATATACCGGTGTGCAGATAGTAGATTTATCTCTGACGATCTGATTGAAGCTGTTAGTGCGGGAGATAAAACGCTTCAGCAGGAAATGAAAAAACTTGCAGAAGTGATGCACAATGCCAATGAATTTGGTTCGATGATTCAAATTCCGCGTGTGGATATCAAAAAAATTGAGCGGCATATTGCAGAAGCCGAGGCCAACCGTGGTTCATTGTATGCGGATAACATCAGGAAACTGCAGACTTTTTTGGATGTCGTCAATCTATTGTCATCGCAATATGCCGTTGTTGCCACCAATCCGCCGTATCTGAACAAGTATGATAAGCAGCTTAAAGCATATATTCAAAAGAAATATAAAGATTATGCAGGTGATTTATTCAGCGTATTTATTTACCGATGTATTCAGTTTTGCAAGCCACAGGGCTATGCCGGTCTGATGACTCCCAATGTATGGATGTTCATTAAGAGTTATGAAAAATTACGACGATATATTCTTAATCATCACTCGATCATTACCTTGGTACAGCTGGCCAAGGGGGCATTTTTCAGTGAAGCGACGGTCGATGTATGTGCCTTTGTGATTCAGAGCCAACGGCCAGGTCTGGATGGTATTTACTTTAGGCTCGAAGAATTTGCCGGCAATATGGATTATCAGAATGTCAAACTTCTTTGTGCCATAGAAAACCCATCATGCAGTTATCGATACCATGCTTCTTCGAATCGTTTTGAATCCCTGCCGGGCATGCCGATAGGCTATTGGGTATCTGATGCGATGATGCATGCTTTTCAGTGTGGTGAGCCTTTAAAGCAGAAAGCTTCTCCGCGCCAGGGGCTTGCGACAACCAATAATCGTCATTATCTTCGTCACTGGTATGAAGTGGATATATCCCGGATTGGTTTTAGTCTGGACAGACAAACCGCGATTCACAGTCCTATTAAATGGTTTCCCTACAACAAAGGCGGAGAATTCCGCAAATGGTACGGAAATCAGGATTATATCGTCAATTATCAGCATGATGGGCGTGATATCAAGCATGATGTCATGACCAAATATCCCTATCTGAAGAATCCGGATTATGTCGTCAAAAATCCCGAAACTTATTTCAGACCGAGTCTGAGCTGGTCCAAGATTTCGAGCGGCCGTGTGGCTTTTCGGTATTTCCCTCAAGGTTTTTTATATGATGTATCCGGATGCAGCATCTTTTTTGAGCAAGCCTCTGATATGTATTATTATGCCGCCTTCCTGAATAGTATAGTTTGCTCGAAAATCCTTGAGATTATATCGCCGACATTAAATTATGAAGCAGGTCATATCGGGATGCTTCCGATTCTTTGGTCCGAGGATAAAAAGGAGCGTATTCGTGAGCTCGTGCAGACGAATATTGAATTGGCCAAAGAATCGTGGGATAGTTTTGAAACTTCGTGGGAATTCAGGCGCCATCCGTTAGTATAAATGCCGCACGTAATGCGCCACATCGTGGCGTGTAGTGCGGCATGGCCGGCGAATGGAATCGCCGGCCGCCCGGAGCGTATGGCGCAGCCATAGCGGAGGGCAAAACAAGAATCGTTAAAATCTCACTTCGATGCCGCCATTCAGATCGACGCCCCAAGAGGAACCGCCGAGCATTTCTGCGGCGATGTAGATTTTCCATTGTTTGGCAAGTTTGTAGGCGGCGATGCCTGAGATGAGATACCGCATGGAGAGATCGTGGCATTCCTTAAATGCGG
>JAGACY010000021.1 GCA_017613855.1 Pseudomonadota bacterium | reverse complement strand
TCAACGATTGATAAAATAAAATTAAATACAGTCATTTCATATTCTCAAAGGAATCGGAATACTTCGAGACAGGATGAAGGAGCATTAATTTCAAGTAATCAGTGTAAAAATACAGACGGACCATTTACAACCACTCTGTATATCAATGATATTAAGGTAGACTATAACTACAATGCAACAGCCTGCATCAATTCAATACAAGGCAACACAACAGGCAGACTACGTCGAATTTGGGGTGAAAACGATTGCAATAATTCAAAAGCAGATGGTTTTACCTGCACCAAAGTCAAAGTAAAAGATAATAAAGATCCCATCTTCATTCCCCTCTTTGACACTGCCATGATCAAGGATAATGCAATCCAATGGTAAAAAGGCGATGGCCGACAAACCGTTATGGTATTCACAACGGCATTGCGCATGACTTCGAAATGCGTATCCAAATCGTACACGCCCGGCGTATGGCCCGGATGGAGAGACAAAAAAAATACAATAGCATCAATAGTTTGCGATACATTTTGAGGATATCCGGACCATAGACGGGCGCAGATCGTGCGTATCGAGCTGGCGAGATAGCACGATTTCCATAACAAATGCACAAAAAAGGTTTGCGAAATTGTGTAAAGGGTTTAGATCGTCGCCTGCGAAGTTGGGAGGAATCTCCCAATGTGGTTTTGGATACCTACAGATGCCCAGGCATCTTGAAAGATAAGGAAATTACATGGAAACCGAAGCGCCCTGTGACGCTCTTGAGATTTTTGCGAGAGCGGAATTACCGACGCAATTTGGAAATTTTTGTATTGTCGCATTTCGTCATGGCGACAGACAACTCGACGATGTTGCCTTGATCCGTGGAGACGTTGCCGGAAAAAAGTGCGTTCCGACGCGCGTGCATTCGGAGTGTTTGACGGGCGACGTCTTTCATTCGCTGAGGTGTGACTGCCGACAACAGCTCGAAGAAGCGCAGCGCCATTTTTCGCAGCTTCCCGAAGCCATCATTTTATATATGCGCCAGGAAGGGCGCGGCATTGGGATTGCGAATAAAGTTGCGGCCTATCATCTTCAGGAAGAAGGTCTGGACACCGTCGATGCCAATGTTCATCTGGGTTTTGACGATGATCTGCGTTCGTATGATGTCGCAGCCGCCATGCTGCGCGCACTTGGCGTGCAGTCGATCAACTTGTTTACGAACAATCCCCGGAAAATTGAGGGATTAAAATCATGCGGAATCGATGTGGCCGAACGCGAGCCAATTATTATCGAGCCAAACCGCTACAATACGCGTTACTTAAAAACCAAGCAGGAAAAAAGCGGGCATCTCTTGAATTTTAAGGAGAATTAGAGCATGGCCATAACGATAGCAGAATTGCAGAAGAAGAAAGAAGCTGGTGAAAAGCTGACGATGGTGACGACTTACGACGCGACTTTTGCGCAATTGGTCGAAGCCGCCGGCATCGATATGATTCTGATTGGTGACAGTCTCGGCAATGTCATGCAGGGACGCGGCAGTACGCTGGGAGTTACGGTCGATAATATGATTTATCATGCACAGTGCGTACTTCGCGGCTGTTCATCCCCGCTCGTCGTCGTCGATATGCCGTTTGGGAGCTACCAGGTCTGTGATGATGACGGTGTCCGCAATGGCATTCGAATTCTGAAGGAATCTGGCGGCCATGCCGTCAAAATTGAAGGTGGCGCACGCGTCGTCAACCTGGTCAAACGATTGGTCGATGCAGGGGTTCCGGTCATGGGACATCTTGGATTGACGCCGCAGTCAGTCAATGTGCTTTCGGGATATCATGTCCAGGGCAAAGGGGAAGAAGCTGCCGAAACCATGTACAATGATGCACTTGCACTGCAGGCAGCCGGTGCATTCTCGATCGTCCTCGAATGTGTCCCAAGAAGCTTGGCCAAACGCATTCAGGATGCACTGCGCATTCCCGTCATTGGCATTGGTGCAGGCCCGGATGTGGCAGGTCAGGTACTGGTCATCCAGGACCTCCTTGGCATGTCCTACGCCAAGAAATCGAAATTTGTCCGCCACTATGCCTCGCTGGCGGATGTCATCACCAACGCACTCAAAGATTATGCTTCATGCGTGAAAGATGGATCGTTTCCAAGTGACCAGGAATCCTTTCATTAATGAGTAATTTGTAATTGGTTTTATTGTTTTTCCGGTGCTCTGCCCCGGACCCCGCCAAAGGGCTGAACCCTTTGGAAACCACAATCTTTTAACTAATGAACATTTACGTTATCACAAACCAGTGCGAAATGGGGCCCCTCCCCCATTCCGAATGTAATCATAACGTTTGCGTACGTTTGATGTATTATTTTGCACATATATGCAGAATGCTCACATTCATTGTGTAATGACGTAAGAGAGAAGATCAGCCTATGAATACCATTCAAACCCGCATCATTCGTGATGCCAAAGAATTATCAGCATTTGTCAAATCCGTAAAACACGACGGTAAAACGATTGGTCTTGTACCGACCATGGGGTACCTGCATGAAGGTCATCTTTCTCTGATTCGTGCAGCCCGTGCAAAAGCAGATGTCGTCATTGTGAGCGATTTTGTCAATCCCACACAGTTTGGTCCTTCGGAAGACTATGCAACTTATCCACGTGACGAGCAATCCGATCTGGAGAAAGTCAATTCCTGCGGTGCGGATATTCTCTTTATTCCAACCGTTGAAACACTCTACCCCAACGGTCAGGAATCGACGTGGGTCGAAGTTCTGAATTTGGGCAATATTCTTTGCGGTGCTTCGCGCCCCGGGCATTTTCGCGGTGTCACAACCGTCGTCACCAAACTGCTTTGGCTGAGCCAGGCGGATTATGCTTTCTTTGGAGAAAAAGATTATCAGCAACTGACCATTTTGCGCAGAATGGTTCAGGATTTGGGATGTCCTACCGAGATAATCGGTATGCCCCTCGTGCGCGAATCCGATGGTCTGGCACTGAGTTCCCGCAACGTGCGTCTTTCACCGGATGCGAGAAAGCAGGCCCTTTCGCTGAGCCGAGGCCTGAAAAAAGCACGCGTTCTCTTTGGGCAGGGATGCCGCGATGCTCAAAAACTCATTGCTGAAGCGCAAATTGAAATTGCATCACAACCGAATGCTGAAATCCAATATATCTCTCTGGCTCATCCCGATACATTGGAATTGTATACACATGAGGTTCCCGATCATGTCATGATGCTCATGGCTGTGAGAGTCGGCGGTGTTCGTTTGATTGATAATATGAGAATGGACTGAAACAATTCGCAATTCGCAATTATTCAGTTATTCTCATGGTTCTTTCTAAAGGATTGATTATCTTTAGTTTTAGAATCACACTTTAGTTATGCATCATCAATTGCGCATTGCCCATTGCCAATTGCCAATTTAAAAGTGCAGGAGCATTTATGGCAAAGAACTCTAAGAAGAATAAGGGTTTTTCAGACAAAAGAAGCAAAAATGCCCCTGACAAGGTGCAGAGTCAGAATCCGGAAGATCCGGCAGAATCCGTTGAAACCGAAATGAAGCCGGCTCAACTGGATCTCAAAACACAGATAGGCGGTATTGATACGGAATTGTTCGATCGCCTGCTCAAGCCTGCCATGATCAGCTTTAGCATACGGCGTGAAGAAGAGACGCTTCGTCAAGTCATAGAAAGCATCGTGACAGCCATTGTCATGCGCGATGCTTATGAAGGCTATCGCAAACTGGATGATATCTGCCAACGATACCTGTATTATTTTGAGAGTGTTGATGGCATCACCCGCAGAACGAGGGAATCCGTAGAGCTTGGTGGATTATGCGACTATTGGCGCAGTCAGGCGATGATGATGCTCGTTCGCGATTCTGCTGCCATTTTTGAATTGCTCTTGCCCGATGTACACGTTCCGGTCCCCGATGTCTGCACTCTAAAACAGGAAGACTTTCTCCGTGGAATCAATGCTATTTTGAATGGCCGGCTCGATGCAGAAGTCAATTCAGATCGCAATAATAGGATTTCTCCGGATTTGTACGACTTTGCATACGGCATGAGTTTTCCATGGCTTGGATTTGATCCCGGTGCCGTATTTAGCATTCAGAACGTCATTCCCGATAGTCAAATTGCTGTCAAATATGAATTTGCACTTGCCAGTGCAGAACAAACACAGCTTTTTTACCAGGATGCACAAAATGCGCTTCATGAATGTCTGTTCCTGGATTTGCTCTATGCCCAGCATCGAAAAGTATACGACGAAGTCCTGGAGGCGTTCCCGGGAGAGGAACGACTTCCGAATGATTTTCGTATCCAGCTGGAACAAAAAATACGTTTCGATAAGACATATCAAACAGCCTTTTATGATATTCTCTGTGGCATTCCATTAACCAAGAATCTGCACCGGTCTTCAAGAATCGATTTCAAAGGGCTCAATGCCTTCGGGAAATTTGTATCTGTCATTCGGCAGTCAGCGGAGAATCACCAGGGGGTTTATATTTTCCATTATCTGGGATGATAATAATTAATAATTAATAATTAACAATCCCCATTACCAGAGCAATATGCATTGTTATGAAGGAACGCGAAGTACAGAATCTGATCGAAGAAATTCGATTGCGCCGAAATGAATATATTGCCAGCGGGTATGGTCATGATACTGTCTCTACACCGCTCACCGATGATCTGGCTCATGTCGAATGTGCAGGATTAACTGCCCGGAGAGCGCGTTTTGAGTACGAAAAAGGCATTGAACGCGATCCCATCATGCTGTCGAAGGGGAAAGGTGCTTTTTTATGGGATGCCGATGGGCTTCCGTATATCGATATGGGCGCATGCTTTGCCGTAGCAGCTTATGGACATTCCAACCCGGAGTTGATCGAAGCGCTCGACCTGCAGGCGCACAAACTCATGCATGGCATGGTCGATGTCTACCCGACAGATGTCAAAGTGAGTTTTCTCAAGGCTTTGGCGTCCATTGCCCCAGGCAATCTTTCGGGTGCTTTGCTTAGCCAGTCGGGTGCGGAGGCCGTCGAAACAGCCATGAAAATGGCGCAAATGGCCACGGGGAAAAGCCGTTTTATTGCTTTCGAGTCAAGTTACCATGGGTTGAGTTATGGTGCACTTTCGGTCACAGGTCATCAGAATGAGTTTAAAAAGCCCTTTGCCTCGCGCATTTGCCAGCAAACGACCCATGTGCCCTATGCCAACTGCCTGCGATGTGCTTTTGGACGTAAGCCAGAAGACTGCGAGTTTGCCTGTCTCAAAAACATTGAACGCATTCTAAAATTGCCATCCGGCGGTGCCGACGATGTAGCAGCCATCATCGCAGAGCCCATCCAGGGACGCGGGGGTGATATTGTTCCTCCAAAGGGATGGCTGAAAGAATTGCGTGAACTGTGCACCCGCAATGGAGTATTGCTCATTCTCGATGAAATCTATACCGGCTTTGGCAGAACCGGGGAATTGTTTGCCTGCAACCGGGAAAATGTCGTTCCGGATATCATGTGCCTCGGCAAGGCCATGACAGGATGTTTTCCCATTTCGGCAGCCATCGCTTCCCCCGAAGTACTTGCCAAATGGCCGCTGAATACGACAGAAGCCATTCACACAAGTACATTTTTAGGCAATCCCATGGGCTGCGCCGTTGGTTTGAAAGCACTCGAAATCTTGCAGCGCGATAACCTGCCCCAAAAAGCAGCCGAGAAAGGTGCATGGATTTTGGCAGAATTCAAGAAATTGCAAAAGAAATACCCCGATATTATTGCAGATGCACGCGGTGCCGGGCTCATGCTGGCTCTCGAAATGGCCACTCCCGATCTGACCCCACTGACCGATCTTGCCCTGAGAATTGTCGATGAAATGCGCAACCGCGGTTTTATTCTGCTTCCCAGCGGTCCATGGGGGCATATTATTTCGATAGCACCTCCGCTCATCATTCCGCAGGCTTGTTTGGAAGCTTTTATTGGGGCATTGGATGAAACCATCCGAACCTCTTTACTTTCACTCAAAAAGTGCTAAATAGGCGCGCGCTGACGGGGCGGTATCGAAAGATGCCTGAGATTGACCCGTTGAACCTGTACGGATAATGCCGGCGTAGGGATTCAGCTATGGGCACTTGAGTTCATAAGGGATCTTCCTGCGTTTGAGCATCTGAAGGCCCATGAACACAAAGACTCTGACAACAATTCTTGCATCATTGCCCATTGCGGCAGCCTTGAATGCGACGGACGCCGCAGCTTTTGATGAATTCGACACGGAACACGCGCCACCGAGGTTTACTCTGGATGCCCATGATTTTACGCTTGAGCTCAAAGGTCGTGCCCGCATCGGATTGCATGATCTTCAGGGAGACGGCGGCCCCAAATATGACAGTCCTACCGATACTGCCACCATCGGCACACGATCGCCGTTTGTCGAGCTCGACAGTTTTGATCTGTCTTTCCGAGTCAACTGGCAGGAAATCATCTGGCTCAATACCAACATTTCCTTTCTGACGGACAGCACTTCCCTTTCGGCCATCTATTTTGAATATAAAGATAATCTGGAAACCTGGTTCTCCCATGGGGCCGAACTTGGCTACCAGACTCCAGTCATTGCAACCGATCGCCATACGGTTCGCTACCCGCTCATTGCCATCAATTATTGGAAGAACTCGGAATATCATGCTGCATACGGCGCTAAATTTATATTCGATGAAGAATCTTCCATGACATTATATGGTTCTGTTGGCTTTATGCGGCCATTAAAATTAGAACCTATCCATGGATCTCCGACGTATGCCGGATCCTATTCGACATTGTCATACGGCAGTGCCAAGCCTTATTCAGGCAATTCCGCATCAGGAACACTCTACCTCAAGCTGCTGACCTATGGGTTTTCGATAGAAGGTTTTGGGCATGTCGGGCAAATCGTAACCAAAAAAGGCATTGATACACTCATTTCCGGATATACTTATTATCGTTCTCTGGATCATTTTGATTCGGAAAAGACAGACAGCCTTGTATGGTGGGCTGGTGGACGTATTTCCTATAATAACTACGGTTTTCATGTGATGGCCGAAGGTATTGCCTCTCAGGAGCAGCTCATCAAGCGTGCAGGCATGTACGCACAGGCTGGATATACCTTTTATCGCGATTCCAGCTATCTGAACCGCTTTGAACTATTGGCCAGATACGATGCGCTTTGGACACTCGATTCAACCAAAGTTAATCAGACTGGTGTTGCCCTTCGCTCTGCGGACGTCAACAATGCGATTTCGTGGGATCACCACATCATCACGCTCGCAACACGCTTAAACCTCATTGAAGATATCCTCTCTCTAAGATTCGAGTATAGTTTCTTCCTCGAAGAGAATGGTGTGCCCGATCTCAGCATAAAAGATGCATCTGTCGATGATAATGAGCTGCTGCTTCAAATTGAGGCAAGGTATTAATATATTTAATTCGTAATGCGTAATGCGGAATGCGGAATTGATGATGCAAAACTTAAAAGCAAGTCTGAATCCAGGAATTGCACTGCACATCATTCAAAAAATATGAATTATGCAGTTCATGACTCATAAAACCCAAAAGGAGAAAATATGAAAACGACAAAATGGTTCATTTCAATGGCGCTTATAGCGCTGATTTGCGGCTGTGATTCCGATGATGATTCAGCCAAAGAAGATAAAACAGGGCAACAAGATACTGTGATTATTTCAGGTCAATCCATCAATATTGTAGGTTCTGTCACACAAACCTACAGCGGCAATATCGAGTCGGTGCGAGTCGTCGAAGGAAGGGAACTGCCTTCCGCCATCGCAGTTTCTTCCAAAACAAAAGTGATTCGTTATCTCGAGAACGATGGAAAAAAACTCAATTCCTACTATGATGATTTTAATCTTACGAGTTTTATACATGACGATGACGAAGACAATGAACTGACCAATTCAGCTGTATATGATGAAAAGCACACATTTGTAACTCATACGCTTTTAACCAAGAATACAAGCAAAGAGATAACAGCCTGTTCAGGCAATATCTATATGGTCACCAATGAAAAAGATGCATCAGGCAATTCTTTTTCAATCAAAGATCTGACGGTCGGCCCCATGCCAGATGCCATTGCCGTAACGCCCGATAAAAAATATGCCATCACAGCCAATGAATATGACAGCACCGACAACTGGGGCAAATGTCCCGTCGGAGCAGGCAATCCCAGTGTATCTATAATAGATTTATCGAATATCCATTCCAACGACCTGAAAGTCAGCAAACAAATTCAATTCACTCAAAACGCTCTCAAACAATCGCGTGAACCAGAATACATTGCAATAGCGAGTGATTCGGACACGGTTGCAGTCACATTGCAGGATTCCTACGAAGTTGCTCTGTTCAAACTGAGCGTGATGATGAAAAAAGATGGCGAAATACTCGACGAAAGCGACGTCAAATTTATAGATATTCCAGCAAATGCAGCCGGGATTCAATCATGGCCGGACGGCATCATTGCCTTTGATATAGGCTCCAAACATTATTTTGCCATGGCTGGCGAGGGAAGTGATTCGATCATTATCATAGACGATACAGGCGCCGTTGTGTCGAATACTCAGATTACCGAAAAGGAAGTCCCGACGAACTATCCGTGTCTCGAAGCGGACTGGTTCCCTGGCACGAAATACAGCCCGGATTCTGTAACATCATTCAGCCTGAACAACAAAACTTACGTTGCAGCAACCCTTCGCTATGCAGGTGCCGTCATCGTTTATGATGTCACGAACCCGTCGAAACCCAATTTTGAGCTCATTACGAGAGCCGGTGTAGGCGATGTCGTGGGCAACGGCGTTTGTTCAGAGGATACGAGCAAAGTCTATCCCGAAGGTATTTCTTCGGGAATATTCGGCAACGCCGCCTATATTTGGGTTGCCAATGAAGGGGATCATTCGGTTACTTCCATCAAAGTCGTTGCCAAATAGTTATGATTGAGGCTTTGTACAGCCAACGTATTGATGTGTTTGTCTATGGATATCATCTGATGACAGAACTTGAACGCAGCATTTTATGATTCATAAAAATGATGCATTCATAATGAACACATGTGTTGAATCGAAAGTTACAAACCGGGAATCCCGGGAATTGAATCGTTACATTTTTATCTATGTGTGCGGCCTATTGCCTTCGGCAATACGGCTCGCCATGCACCGCCTATTGCCTTCGGCAATACGGCTTGTGCATCTTTTGATGAAACGCATTCCCTTCGATTGCACACTTTTTTCCAAATCGGCCGTATCTGCGTAAGCAGACAGGCCGATTCAAAGGCCGTAGCGAGCTTGCGAGCAAGGCCGAAACACGAAGCGCATTGGCCAAAGGCCAAAAGCGAAGTGAATCATTATACAATTATTGGACATCTGCATATATGGTTGTTATAAAATAGAAGGGGATTTGCTTTACCCGGAGGTCATCATGAAACAATCCATTTTACTGACATGTATGGTTACAGCCATGATGACCTGCAGCTGCGTCCTCGATCCCCCACCCCCGGAATGCACAGGTGACTACCATCCAATCAGCGATGGTTCATGTGAATTGAACTCCAAAGCGCCCGATGCATGTGGCTATCCCGAAGTGAATTGCCTTGAACTGCAGGGTATCCGTGAAGCGAAGTGTTTAGAAGGCCAATGCAGTGCAACTGCATGCGAAGTAGGATTTCATCTGATTCCTATTGCTAAATCTGACAGGAAGGAATGCACCAATGATACCATGACCGATTGCGGCCAGGACCTTCAGGATTGCAATACAGTAAGGGGTGCACAAAAAGCTGAGTGTAAAGAAGGTGTTTGTGTGGCCGATAGCTGCAAAACGGGATTTTTCAAACGAAATGGCGTGTGTCTTCCCGATAATGTCACCCAATGTGGTTCTGACAAGATTGATTGCCAAACCAAATTTTCTCACTACAGAGAAATATCGTGTGATAACAATCAATGTGTCGTGTATTCGTGTGAGCCAGGCTATCATATCAACAACAATGATTGTGAGAAAGATACTACCGATTAATTCATGGATATTTCCGACAAATATATCATTTTCGCAATTCATCATTTCTGTGCAGCAATTATTTGTTCAGATGGATATTGTTCAAATATTCATGGCGATACATGTCTCAAGATTGAAACCAAAGAATATACGACTGAATTCAATTGTTTAGGTGATTGTTTATTCTATCAGTGCTGTATGCGAAGGAAATGGTAGCAAGTGCCAAATGACAAAATGTGATCATGGCTTTACACTCAATAACGGGGAATGCAGTGAGTCATCATAAATCTATTCATAGTTTGTTCATACCTGTCGCACAGATAGTCATTTTGCTATGCATGACAACGAGCTGCCATCGAACGCAACACCATGATGACCATAGCTCCACCAATAGTACAACAGCAATCACCACAGTCGAAGCAATACCATCCAAAGACAAAGCTGATTTTGGCGATGACAGCGCGCAGCTTCCCATTGCCAAACCATTGCCCCAAAGTGATGATGGAACGCATTCTGAGTCCGATTCCAAATCAATCTGGCTTGCCGAAGCAGATGAGGCCGCCCAAAAGATAGCCGCTCATACCAATCTGTTCGAAGATTATTCCGCAATTGAGCAAGCCAAAACAGAACAATCTGGGTTGATATCATTTATCGTAAAACAAGATGCCAACGTAATATCATTAGCAAAATCAGATTTTATCAAGCTTCACTATTCGTTATGGAATGCGGATGGGCAACTGCTCTCCTCTACCTACTATTCAAAAGAAGGCAAGAAACTCTCACCCAAAGTATTTGCATGGGATGATTCGATTCCTGAATCATTGAAAGAATATCTGCAAACATCACATGCACCGGCTCATATACATTTATGGATTCCGCCCGAACTGTCCAAATATGAAATGCCTTTTTACGTCAATGGAAAGCCCATCGAGCGGGGATTGCTGATGTATGATCTCTATCTGTTGGACGCATTCTCAGTAGAAATGCCGCCAAAAGATATTCCAACAGATGCCATCCGGCTCGCAGATGGTCTGGCATGGCGCGTGGTTTCACAGGGCAATCCCAATGAACCCATAGCGGAAACGGATCTCATTCAATTTGATTACACGACCTGGAACCCTCTGGACGGCAAACGCACTTTTTCGACACTCAACCATCGTGAAGCAGTTTTTTCACCGTCTGGCGTTCCCAGGGACTGGCGCACCATTTTCCCCAACCTGCATGCAGGTGACAGCGTTCAGGTATGGGTGCCGCCAAACTATGTCATGGATGGAGACGAAGCCAAAATACAGTTCTTCACCCTTCACAAGATCGTCGTTAAAGCCCCGAAAGAACTCGCCAATCCTGCGGATGCCCAGCTGTCATCCTCTGGCATTCCCTTTACCATTCTAGAACGGGGCACAGACAAAACTCATCCCCTCATGAACAGCGTCGTCCGCTATCATGATTCGGAATGGTTCTGTCAGCAGCAAATATGCAAATCCCTGATTTCGACCTATCAGCGCGAAATCAAAGAGCATCCCCTGGAACTTGGTTCCAAAACGCATCAGGAAATGCTGCTCTCAATGTCCAAAGGGGAAAAGCGGCTGGTCTGGTTTTCGGAAGATCCTAACCATCCGGGCGTGAATACATCCGGTGTGCTTCACCCCCATGTCTTGGAACTGGTCGATTTTAATTAGAAATTGCCGCCATTCCAGCCCCAGTGCTGTGTTGCACTGTACTGGACATAGATGCGATCTGCGGGGATGCCGAGTTCATCGCCGAGAATCTTGCAGATTTGCCCGGTCAGTGCATCAAACGCGCGTGCATCTTCGCGGCCATAGACGCCTACGGTCACATAGGCAGCAGGTTTATCATTGGTGCCTTTAAAATAGACCGTGACATTGTCATGCATGGTCACCATAAGCCAGTTCTCTGATTTGCCGGGCAAAAGCTCAATGGCTTTGCCTAGACGCGTCTTGATGTTGGTTTTGTTGGCATCTGTCAATGCGGTCGAGACATTCAGTTGAATACAGGGCATGTGAAATCCTCCTAAGTGTTTGCCTTATTGGGGTGGTTGTTCTTTTTGATGAAATTGACAAACTTATCGATTCTCTGCATTTCGGCGGGAATGTCGATGCGCTGTGGGCAATGCGGTGAGCACTTGTTGCAGCCGATACAATGATCAGCCTGCCGCATTCTGGGAACGCCGCGATCATAGCCAATCAAGAATTCCCGTCGTGCCTTGATATAATTTGGATCGTTGATATCATTGATATAACGATCCTCATTGAGGCACTTGTTATAATGCACAAAAATGGAGGGAATGTCGAGCCCATACGGGCATGGCATGCAGTATTGGCAGGTATTGCAGGGGATGGTTTTATAGGCGAGCATGGTTTGAGCCACATCTTCGAGCATATCGAGTTCTTGCTGCGAAAGCGGCTTATGTGGCGAGCATGTTCTGAGGTTCTCGCGCAAATGCTCACGATAAGTCATGCCACTCAAAACGGTCAGCACACCATCTGGATTTCCAGCATACCGCATAGACCACGATGCAGGACTTGCTTCGGGATCGGCCTTCTTAAGTATGGCAAGTGCCTTTTTATTATTGTCCAGACGTGCCAGGCGTCCGCCGAGCAACGGTTCCATCACGATGGCTGGTATATTTCTCTTTTGCAATTCACCGTACAGATATTCTGCATTGGTATTGCGCGTATTGACTTCTTTGGCATGTTTCCAGTCGACGAAATTGAGCTGGATTTGTACAAAATCCCAATCGATATCCATGGCCAGTGCATGATCAAATACAGCAATATCGCCATGATAAGAAAATCCGAGATTGCGGATGCGGCCCTTTTTGCGTTCTTCGAGAAGAAAATCGAGCATGCCATTGTCGATATATCTCGAATTAAAGACTTTCATGCCATCTTCGCCCATCCCAATGCCATGCAGCAGCATGTAATCGATGGTATCGACCTGTAAATTCTTAAAGGAATTCTCATATATTTTGAGAGATTCTTCGCGAGACCATGTACTTTCGGCAAAATTTGAGAGTTTAGTGGCCACAAAGAACTTGTCTCTCGGATATTTTTTAAGGGCAATTCCCAGAGCAGCCTCGGATTTGCCTTTGCAATAAGCCGGTGATGTATCGAAATAATTGACGCCATACTGGATGGCTTCGTCGATCAATGAATTGACCATTTCCTGATCGATTTCGGAATCGGTATCGCGGGCACTGCGGTCATCGATGGTAGGCAGACGCATCATGCCGAACCCAAGCAGAGAGATGATATCGCCATTTTTTGCTTTGCGATAAGTCATTTTCCCTTCGGGCAGAGCCAAAGTTCCCCCTTTTTCCATGCCGGAACGGCCTGGTTTGCCGCACCCGGAGGCAGTCATGGCGGCTGCGGCAGCACCGGCACCGGCAATTTTCAAAAAATCACGTCGATTGAGCTCTGCCATTTTATACCTCCTTATG
>JAGACY010000135.1 GCA_017613855.1 Pseudomonadota bacterium | reverse complement strand
TCCAATACCTGTGCAGCTGTCGTGATTGATGGCAAGCCCCGTGTCATACTGGATGAAAAGGGCAGGGCAACACTTCCTTCAGTCATGTCCATCAACCGTAAGGGGCAGTTTTATATTGGTTATATGGCCAAAGCTCAAATGGCCGTTCAGCCGGAGCGCACAGCACATTCTGCAAAGCGTCTTCTGGGACAAAGATTTGATTCCCCGGATGTACAGCATATCCTGCCTTTTTTATCCTATGTCATTACACCCACCGAAGAAGGCATGACGAGCATCGTTCTGGGAGATCATGCACTCAGCCCGACACAGGTAAGTGCTGCCGTCCTAAAAAAAGTCAAAGCACTCGCTGAAAATGCGCTTCATGTGCCAATCGAACAGGCAGTCATCAGTGTTCCTGCACACTTCGATAACATTCAGCGACAAGAGACCAAAGAAGCCGCAGAAATTGCAGGTCTGGAAGTCACCCGCCTCATCAATGAACCGACCGCAGCCGCCTTGGCTTATGGTTTTGGTGCCAATGATGTCACAAAGACAATTGCCATCTACGATTTTGGCGGCGGTACATTCGACATCTCCGTGCTTGAAATCGGTGAAGGCATTTACAATGTCCTGGCCACAGGGGGCGATACATTCCTTGGCGGCAACGATTTTAACCAGGCAATTGCAAACTGGATTTACGAGATTTTCAAACAAAAAACAGGAATTGAGCTTTCCTGCCTGACACTGGCTAAACAACGTGTTCTGGACGCCTCGGAATACGCAAAGATGCAGCTTTCTTCACTGCATTCGACGAAAATAGAGTTACCCAATATCGTGCCGGATATCGATCCCAAAATCTTTATTTCAGAGACCCTGACACGAGAAAAACTCGAAGAGCTCTGTTTACCACTTGTCGAACGATCATGCCGCATTTGTCGATCAGTTTTTGAAAGTGCCGGTTTGAGCATGTCGGATATTGATGAAGTTATCATGGTCGGTGGCATGACCAAAATGCCGCTCATCCGACAAAAAGTGGAAGAATGGTTCCATAAAAAACCCAATACCAGCATTAACCCGGATGAAGCGGTTGGCATTGGTGCAGCCATTCAGGCCATGGCTCTCGATAATGATGAAGATGTCGTCCTTCTGTTGGACGTCATTCCGCTCACTTTGAGCATCGAAGCTGCCGGTGGAGTATGTATTCCTCTCATCAACAAGAATACCAAAGTTCCCCACAAAGTCAGCCGTATCTTCACGACCAGCCGCGACAATCAGGAAAGCGTGATTGTGTCTATCTATCAAGGCGAAGGCAGCCACATCCAGGATAACACCAAGCTGGCAACATTCGAATTGACAGGCATTCGTCCTGCAAAACGCATGGAACCCCGTATTGAAGTATCGTTGCGCATCGACGTAAGCGGCATCATGTCCGTCACTGCAGTTGATCTCGATTCCAAGCAGTCACGATCGATCCAGGTGGTCGATATGAGCGCAAAAGCACTCGATGGCCTCGAGGAAGGCGAATAACCGTGTTATTAAATCCAGCAGACTTCGACAGAAAAAGTTACGAACAAATCGTGAACCTTTACCGCATGCGCCCCATTCCTCAACCGCCGGTTTGGGAAAATGTCGCCCGGGTTTTTAAAAATAAGGGGTTATTTTTCGAAGCCTGCTGCGTGATAGATTCGATGGTACAGAAGTATGGCAAGGTAATTGGCCGTGCTTCCTATGAACGTGTCTTTGGCATTCCGATGATCCAATGCGGACGCGGTTTAAATCATAACTGCCCTCAAAGTTCACAGCCTGCCATCTTTACTTTGCGGGATCATACCCTCCCGCTTTGGATCGGAAATCGCGTCCTGCTTCGCTGCGGCTGTAATGTCCTGATGGCTCAGCCGGACTCGGGAAAGATATTTATGCTGGGCGCCATTTCGGATAATCCCGTTCACCTGGAGAAAACGACCGATCCATTGGAACGCAGCCCCCTTGTATGGCTGACCATCGGGAATTTTCTTGTCTATGCCCATGGCACCGAGGAACTCAGTCTGGTCGAAATTCCCAATGAAATTCCATCGGATGCAGATCCCGTCCCCCTGCGCCGCGCAACCATCAAATTCGAGTCTAATATCAAGAATTTATGCGGTCCACTCGAAGATGGCACTTTCTTTGTGACACTCGAATCCCCCATTCCCATTCTGTCCGACATTTGCCGTTTGTGTGCACTCAATCTCGATGAAATTCGCGCTGGATCCGATGCACAACTCATTAAAAATATTCTGCTCACGAATGTCGAACAAACATTGCGCGGTGATTGCTGCGCCTGTAAAGACGGCTTCCTGACATGCGGCGGCGGCATGCAGAACCGCGAAGTGCGCTGGATTGAACCCGACGGCAGTTGGACAACACGCTTTGTCCATGAATCCCCTGTCATGCGCATGATCATGTCCGAAAAAGGCCCTGTCAGCCTTGATGAATCGGGGCATGCTATTTTGTGGGACGGCACCAAAGCCGTCGATGACTTCGCGTTTGATAACTCTAAAATACCGGAAATCTTTAAAGATAATCTCAATGATACCGCATTCTCTGTCAACTGGATGCACAAACGCCTCTATTTGACGCTGACCACGCCGCCTCAGTCAACCTTACTGGCGGCACTCAAAGCATCCCATTCCTGCTGCCTTACTGCCAACGATGCCGACGAGGACTACTTTGTAAAACATCTTTACCATTCCAGTAACGCTTCTTTAGCCATGCTCGCCGATGGTTCCTTCTATTTCTGGGATTTGAACCACGATTGTGTGTCTGCACCATGGCAATTGTCACAGGAATGCGCCGACCAGAAAGACTGGCACGAACTCCTCGCCGTCAGAAGCCCCGCCATTGAACAGGACCCGAGAATTAGATTAATTCGCAATTAGCAATGCGCAATGCGCAATTATGCAGGCATTCTTTGGAATAATCCTAAAGAATAAAAGTAACTGTTCAATCGTAAAGACTATTTACAGACGGATTTGTTTGCAACCTTCTGCTGTTAGTAGTTAGCAGTTAGCAGTTAGCAGTTAGCAGTTAGCAGTTAGCAGTTAGCAATGGGGGTATTCTCAAGCTTATTCCTAAAGAATGATGTTATTTTAGCTTTAGAAGCACAATTTAGGCATTGTCATTCAACTGCTCACTGCTCACTGCTAATTAAATAGCGCTCTCATTCTCGCAAACCGCTCCTGCATGATTTTGTCTTCATCCTGCTTGAGTTTGTCGATCGATTCGGAATGCGCATTCTCTGAGATTTCAATGACATTCGCAGGAATATCCTGCAAAAATCGCGAGGGTTCCATCTCGACGGTTTCGTACATTTTGCGGCGATTCTTGACCCGCGTAATGGTCAGATAGCGCTTGGCCCGCGTAATGCCGACATAAAACAAGCGCCGTTCCTCCGAGAGTGCCGGTTCATTGAGTGAATTGGCATGCGGCAAAAGGTTTTCTTCGCAGCCGACGAGGAAAACCGCTTTAAACTCGAGTCCTTTGGACGAATGCAGCGTCATGAGGGTGACTTCATCGGGATTTTCATCTTCCTCTTTTTGAGGCGGTTCGAGCGAAACCGATTGCAAAAATCCAAAGAGATCGCGCCCTTCCCGGCGTTCATACGCAGCGACGGCATTGACAAATTCTTCGACATTCTCGCGCCGGCGCTGGGCATTCTCGTCCGAATTGCTCGAACTCTGCAAATACGCAATATAATGGATATCTTCGATAAACTGACTGACCACCTGGGCGAGTGGTTCGCTTTTGGCCATAAAACGCTTGTGGTACTTTTCGAGAAGTTCCACAAATTCGGCCATCTTCAGGCGTGTTGCCGGGGCAGTCGTTTCGGCCTGGCTTTCGATCTTAATCGCCTCAAAGAAAGATATATTCTGCGTTTTGGCAATCTCATCGAGCCGCGAGAGCGTCGCAGCAGCAATGCCGCGTCTCGGTGTATTGATAATCCTGCGCAGCGCAAGTTCATCGTGAAATGAAAACGCCGATCGGCAATAGAAAAGCAAATCCCGGATTTCGGCATGATCGTAAAACTTCGAGCCGCCAACGACGCGATAAGGAATGCCCGCTTCGACGATTTTTTCTTCGAATACACGGCTCTGGGGATTCGTGCGGTACAAAATGGCAATATCGCGATTTGCAAGGTTTTTGGCCGACTTGAGCTGTCCAATCTGGTCGATGACAAACGCAGCTTCTTCTTCGGGCGACTCACACGCAAATGCCCGTATTTTGTCTCCTTCGCGTGTCTCGCTCCACAAATTTTTGCTATGCCGCTTGGTATTCTTGGCGATGACCGCATTGGCCGCATCCAAAATGATTTGCGTCGAACGATAATTCTGTTCGAGCGAAACGACCTGCACATCCTTAAACAGCTTCGGGAATTCGAGAATATGCGTCGAATCAGCGCCACGAAAAGCATAAATAGACTGGTCATCGTCGCCGACGACCATCAGATTGGCTTCATCCCGGCATAAAAGCTGGAGCATCCTGAACTGAAGTGCATTCGTATCCTGATATTCATCGACGAGCAAATACCGCCAGGCCTTGGCATAATGCGCCCGAACCTCTTCAAATTGCTCGAAAATATCGGTGGGCAGCGCAATCATATCGTCAAAATCGACGGCATTCATCGACTTGCGAATGATCTGATAATGGTCAAAAATCTTAGCCAGCGTGCGGCCCTGTGGTTTCCATCGCATGCCCGGCAATTCGAGTGGTGCCACATGCGCTGTCTTGACCTTCGAGATAAACTGAAGCAAGGCCTGCGGGTCGTACGTCGACCCCTGCAGATGCAGCTCCTTAAGCACATTCCTTATAATCGAAAGCTGGTCGTCCGTATCGATAATCGCAAACGGCATTTTCCATCCCAGTTTGCCGATATGTGCGCGCAAAATATTGGCCCCGAGCGCATGGAACGTCGACAAATGGCATTGCCCAGCCTTCTGCGTGCCAATCAAATCGGCCACGCGCTGCCGCAGCTCTCGCGCGGCCTTATTCGTAAAGCTGACGGCCACAATCGAATCGGGCACGACATGGCGGTAATCAATCAGATATGCCACGCGGTGCGCAATAATCCTGGTCTTGCCGCTGCCGGCACCCGCCAGAACGAGCATCGGCCCCTTGTCATGTAAAACGGCTTCGCGCTGCTGCGGATTAAAAAGGTTGGGATCGTAATGGTACATGGAGGTGGCGAATGAGAGAGACGTTCCATCGAACGTCTGTACGTGTTTGTATTGGATGAATCATCTTTTGGAGGCGCGGCTATTTGCAATACGCCGCGCCCGACGCGCGTCCGCGCGTCTCTACTCGCTATTGCCCTTGCGGTCAATACGCTCGTATGTTTATTGTTGAATGCGTCATTCCCATTGCAACAAAACTCAGGATAAAATAGAACTCAACAATGGGTACGCCAATCATTTTGGCTCTGTTTAACGAGCGTGGATATCTTATTCACAAAAAATTG
>JAGACY010000134.1 GCA_017613855.1 Pseudomonadota bacterium | reverse complement strand
GTGAATAGTGAATAATTATTGTAAGTATGTAGGGGGCGATGCAGTTCACCCCACACTTAGTCATCATGCAACAGGAGCCAACCAAGCTCCACTTGAGGGACTTCATGAAGTCGAAGATCAGTTTGTTTTTTAAAGGGCTGGCCATGGGTACGGTCGATATCGTCCCTGGCGTCAGCGGCAGCACCGTTGCGGTATTGCTCGGCATTTACGAGCGATTTATCACGGCGCTCAGAAACATCAACCTCGCGCTGTTCAAGTCATTCTTTGGGCTATTTGCGAACAAATTCTCGAAAGCAAGCCGCGCCCACTTTAAAGAGACGAGCAAAGCCGCCGATTTGCCGTGGCTGCTCATACTCCTTGCCGGACTTGCGACAGCATTTATCATAGCGAGTTTGGTTATTCCCAAGCTCATGGAAGCCTTTCCGCAGGTGATGCGAGGGGTTTTCTTTGGGCTCGTGCTTGGTTCGATGATCACGCCGATTCGTGATATTAAGAAATGGCGCGGTATTTATTTGATTCCGCTCCTTTTATGTGCGGGATTTTTCTTTGTGATATTGGGGCATCAGTTTTCGCCGCCGACGCAGCTCGTCGAAATTACCTCGCGTGGTGATACGATCGAAAGCATTTGCCGGGAAGCGCCTTGTTTTAATCCGCCGGCAGAAGTTATGGCTTTGCCTCAAAACAGTAACATCCTCATGTCGGATGCCCATATTATCCCCGAAGGGACATCGGTCTTTGTCCCCAAAACCTATTATCTTTACTGTCTTGCAGCTGGATTCTGTGCCATTTGTGCGATGCTTTTGCCGGGCGTATCGGGAAGTTTTATTCTTCTCGTACTTGGATGTTATTATTTTATGCTCAATACCGGCAAATCCTTCCTGCATGGGCTTGCACATGGTACATTTTACGGGCACCACCTCTTGTATATCGGGTGTTTTATCGTCGGCGCAGTGGCCGGAGTTGCCATTTTTTCGCGCGTCTTTACCTGGCTTATCAAGCATTACAGGAATATGACGCTTGCAGCGATTATTGGCATATTACTTGGCTGTTCACGTGCAATCTGGCCGTTTAAAGAAGCGAGCGAAACCGGACTGCTCATCAATGTGCTTCCCTCTGGCGACACACCGCAGCTTGCAGCCACAATCGTCGCCGTTCTTTGCGGGTTTGGCATCGTTGCATTGACGTTATTTGCTCAAAAACGCCGCAAATCTCAAGATTTGACCGAATAACCAACGACATCAGTCACTGTTTCGCCATCGATTTGAAGGGCACAGGGAATGTCATACTCAACCGTAATTTCGTGTCCTTCAAAGATGCCAATGACATCCTCAGACTGTACATGCGTTCCTTTAAAGATGAGCGGGAACATGCGCAGAATCTTTAAACGGCTCAAATCGTGTGCCAGCATCAGTGTGACTGTCTTTTTGGGATTGAGCCGATCCTGATTGGGTGTGACCATCATACCGCCGCCAAAAAACCTGCCATTCATCGTCGGCGCCATCCAGACTTTATGAAACTCGTGTTTTTCGCCATCGACGGTCACTTTAGCCGTTCTTGGATGATAATCATAAAAGAGTCCCTTGAGCGCAATGGCCGTATAATTGACGCGTTTATTCGACTTTTCGCGCCGGATATCGCCTTCTTCGCAGCAGTAACCGTCAATGCCAAAGCCGATGCCATTGATAAACCGCCGGGTTTTGCCCTGCACGGTTACTTCGGGCAAATTGGCGAGAAATGGATTGAGCAGGAATGGTTTACCCTGTCCTATATCGCCGACATCGCGAAAGAAATCATTGCCGCTGCCAGACGGATAATAGAGGATTTGACGGTTTCCGACGGCATCGCCATTGATAAAATGATTGAGCGTCCCGTCCCCGCCCGCAATTACAAAGTGCATATCCTGGTCATATTTTTCGAAAAACTGACGATATGACTCAATTTTTGTAATATCACTGAATTCGAGTTCATTGCCCTGCATGATCGATTCGAGTTTTCGGGCATTTTGTTCCCCACGTCCATTATCGGCGAGTGGGTTATAAAGTACGATGTATTTTGACATTTTGGCGAATGGTAAGTTCCAAGAGTATTATTTGGATGGAGGGGGCAGTGGCCCCCTGCGCGGCTATCACGCCTTGAGACTTGCGTACCGCGCGTCTCTGCGGCGCAATACGCCGCTACCCCCACTACGGGGCGTCATTCCCTAATTACCCCATTCTCCCCAAAATATCTATATACAAAATATTGAGCTATGTACGGTCACTGTGTTGATCATAGCTTAGAGCTTAGAGCTTAGAGAATTAAACGACTACTCTAAGCGCATCAACACTCACGCCAGACAGAGTCAAATAGCTCAATGCCATCCGGAAGCAGCCACACGGCCAGTGAACCACCCAAATGTTGCCGCATTGCTGAATTTACGGATGCTTTTGTCGAACCAATCAACGACATTTCGGCATTCCTTCCCGATGTGTTCAGGCCGCGCATGAAATAGAGCCAAATGACCTTCCCTAAAAGTCTAGAACAAATCCCAAAAGTCTAGAACAAAAGGATCGATCATCCGTCGATTGAACTGAATATCAGATATATTGTATGATATATACAAATTCGGGTTAATAAATAAAAAAAGTCTAGACGTATTTCCTCAAAAGATCGGCCATTTTTTTGTTATTATAAGGCTAAAAATGAATAAAAAGATCTATTGCAATTTCCTTATTATTTCACTACAAAACCTGCATCTGATGGCTAAAGCGCCATTGCATATCACGTGCGGAGGTTTTTATGAGTATTTGGTCAAATATACTGTATAACTACGGTCAATATAATGTAGCAACAGAATTATCCCAATGTTTGGAAGCACAAAGCAATGCAGATGAAAAGCAGGCAGACACGGTGAAGATTGAAGTACTGAGGAAACAACTGCAAAATATCACTTTAACCGAGTTGAAACGCAGAAATCCCGATCACGCCAAACAGATGATGTGCCTGAAAGATGCGGTCACCGATGAAATTATCGACGACGTATGGACAAATCCCTATTCCAAACTCGTACAGTCGCTGGATGAACTATGCCAGATGCTTGTTCAAATGGATCATACCCTTGACGATGATATCCACAAGCAATGGGGAATATGGGAAACGCTCATCATGATGTCACACTGCAATGCATTTCTAACAGCATCTGTGGCAGACAAAGCCTTTATGCTAGTTTCACAGTGGGGGTGTATATCATTTGATCAATTCAGAATGATTCTTCAGGTGTTTTTTGGCTTAAATGATATACAAATCCTCGCCATTCTCGTCGGGTCAAAAGCGCGCGGGGGATTACTTCGCATCTGCAGAATCCATGAGGAACCGTTTGACATGATTGAGCCGGTCTATTGCTCGGCTCACAAAGATTATGCTTCCCGAAGCAGCCATGACGAACTGCTCATGCTCTTCTATCCCTATCTTACGGATGACTGCTGGGAACAGCAGCATCCTTTATACCAAGCCTTTCTCTCATGCACAGAGAACAAAGAAAAAGAGCATATTTCGCACGCGGCGATGCTGGCCAGATTGATAACCATTGTTGATGCCGAGAACATAAATCAGGAAAATGAAGATCCGCATCTGTTTATGATCAAACGGATTATGATTGAAAGGCTGTTTTCTGACCCGGAGCAGCTTTCTGAGCGTATTCAGATGATTGTTCAAAAAGCCTCCCAGGATGAATTACCGAATAGGCCCCCAGACGAACTGGCACACGCCATCATGAACAGCATCGCATCATCCGGCGTTCCCATCCGCCTGGAAGATTTGTTTGCCTGCGGAAAAGACCTGGGAGCAACCGATAGCGAAGTCATGCAGATATTATTGCATCATCTGTATGAGCTTGTCATCTGCCATGAGGGAGAATCTGTGCGCATCCGGCGCGTCAGTGAATATTTGAGCGGACTGCAGATTGACCCGTCATACCAGGATGAACCAGATGATCAGATAGACAGAGAGGAATCTTTGGAGCAGCCCCCCGAACAAAGATTCCAAAAGGTCATGGACGAATTTTATGAGAAATACAACGATCATCCTTTCAACAATCTGAGCGAAAAAGTACATACTCTCTTAACAATTTGGGATGATGAAATTCGATTGAAAGACCTGGAAACCATCTGTATGAGTCTTGGATTTACAGAATCGCGCAAATCCATCAGCCGCGTGTTAAAAGACTACCCCGATAAGTTTTACAGCTGTGAGAATATCAGCAAACGTGGATTCTGGTGCTGCCGTGAAACGGCCATACGGCTGGGGTATCCTGATTGTTAATTCGCAATTCGCAATGCGCAATGCGCAATTGAATTGTAAGTCCTAAGGTTGAAGTCTGAAGCTAAGGGGGAATGGTCTTCAAGTTAGCAGTTAGCAGTTAGCAATTGGGATGCAAAACTAAGGGGGAAGGCTGAAACTAAGGGAGAATGGTCTTCAAGTTAGCAGTTAGCAGTTAGCAGTTAGCAATTGGGATGCAAAACTAGGAGGGAAGGCTGAAGCTAAGGGGAATGGTCTTCAAGTTAGCAGTTAGCAGTTAGCAATTGGGATGCAAAACTAGGGGGGAAGGCTGATTAATGCGCAATGCGCAATTCGCAATTGGGATGCAACACCTCCAAGCCATAAAAGGAAAAAGAATGAAAAACATAAGATTAATAATACCATTAACCATTTTGTTGGTATCATGTACACCAAAGCTTGACACATCCACATTGGAAGCTCAGCAAAAGAGCATTCATAAAATGAAAAATTCGTTATCGTTCGAGGAATCAGACTGGTTAAGTGCATCTTTAAAATTATGTACAGAAGAGAAGCTATGTGACATACATGATTATAATGGGCTACAAGCAGAGGATATAGTTGATCACGGACGTATTCTTAAACTAAAGAAGATGAAGGCAGAAGCAGACACATTAATTACACCATATAGAGCAGATCTTAAAAAAAGTGCTCAAAACAATCATGATGCCATTGATAAAATTAACAAACTCGGTTCCCCTATAGAGGATTTAAAAAAAAATAGACAGCATCTTTGCATTGATTGAAATCACAAATGCACGCT
>JAGACY010000133.1 GCA_017613855.1 Pseudomonadota bacterium | reverse complement strand
TCCGCATTCCGCATTCCGCATTCCGCATTCCGCATTCCGCATTCCGCATTCCGCATTCCGCATTCCGCATTCCGCATTCCGCATTCCGCATTCCGCATTCCGCATTCCGCATTCCGCATTCCGCATTCCGCATTCCGCATTTTTTATGTGAGCAACGTTAGTTGCGAACAAATCCGTTTGTAAAAACAAAAACAATAACGGGGAATTACAATTCCCGTGCAATAGCCTGCACGCGCGCCAAATCTACGGGATTGCGCCAGTTGCCGTCGATTTTGATGGATGTCCCGACGATGAGGCCATCTGCAGCGGCCGCGAATTTGGCGGCATTGGCGGCGGTAATGCCCGACCCAATGACGACCGGCAATCCAGCGGGACGCACTTGCGCCACATCCTCGATGTGCGCTTCACACCCAGTAGAAACGCCAGTCACGATGAGTGCATCTGCCCCGCAGAACTCGAATCCATGCGCCAAATCTACGAGTTTTGCATCCGATGTAATGGCATGGCAGGCATGCTTCTTTTGGACATCCGCCCACACTTTGACATTCGAATTCAAATGTTTGCGCAGTCTTAATACTTCGGCTGCCGAGGCATTCATCAGCCCCTCGTCTGCCACATGCGCATAGGCAAATGCCTCTGCCCGAATGAATTGCGCCCCCGCATAAGTGGCAAGACCCATGGCTTCACAATTGGCCCCCGCAAGCACCTGTACACCCACGGGCAAATCAAACCGAGATACGACGCGATCAACAGCAATCGCCATGGCTGCCACGATTTCCGGGCCAACATGGCCATTCAGATACGGCAAATCCGCCATATTCTCGACCAAAAGTGCATCACAGCCGCCTTTTGCCAAGGTTTCGGCATCGTAAAGCGCCTCGTCCAGAATGGCTTTCATGGCCAGCGAATTACCCGGCGTCCCAGGCAGTGCACGCAGATGAATCATACCGATAACAGCGCACGAATGTTTTTGGGTTTTAAAGAGCTGCATAGAAATCCCTTTGAGATTGATTATTTTTACAAACGGATTTGCTCAGGCCTAACGGCCTTCGCGTTTTTAATTCGGAATTCGGAATTCGGAATTCGGAATTATATAAGAATTCTAAGAGTATAATCTAAAGTATTTAGTCTCTTTGTTTTTTTAGAGAATCTTAAGGATTTTGTCATTCTATTCCGCATTCCGTATTCCGCATTCCGCATTCCGCATTCCGCATTCCGCATTCCGCATTCAGAATTCCGCATTCCGCATTCAGAATTAATTCTCATTCATTCCAGGCACGAAAGTCCCAAAGATCGACTCGGCTTCCTGCTCGGCTTCCATCTCATTCTCGGCATCAATCATGCCGCAGTTATTTTCACGCAATGGCGTAAGCGGCGTGCCATCTGGCGTATATTCACTCGGCCGGTATCCGTATTTGAGTGGATCGAGTGGATCGGGCATATAGAAATCGAGCGTTTCGCTGTTCATCATGAGCTGCAGACTGTCCCTCGGCGGACAACAAGGCACAAACGTCGGTTCCTTGCCTTCTTTTAAGCTCCTCTCCTTCATGCGCGCCAATACCGTGGGATCGCATTTCCTTCGATACATCTCGCTCATATAGAACGTCATCGTCTTTTGCAGCCAATTGTCGAGAATCGTTTTAGTTCGATAATGCGCACCATTCCTCGGGTTGGGAATAATGGCCATCAAAAATGCACATTCCTTGAGCGAAAGCGCCTTGCTGCGTTTGCCAAAGTAATACTTGGCGGCTTCTTCGATACCGTAAATCTCGGGGCCGAATTCGATGATATTAAAATAGAGCTCCATAATGCGCTTTTTGGGAATCCGGACGACCGACTCCATCAGCCAGGTATAGATAAACTCCTGGAATTTGCGCGAAATGGTCTTAGTGCGATCAAAAAAGATATTCTTGACCAGCTGCATACTAATGGTCGATGCACCGCGGCTAAAGGCCTGCTTGTTTACATTCTTTTCGAGCGCAGCCTTGATCTGGAGCGGACTAAATCCCGAATGCGAGAAGAATGAGCCATCCTCTGTCGTCGTAATCAACTGCACGAGCCATGGGTTCAGGTCGTCAAACAATACCCAATCCCGGTAATTTGCACGAATTTCATCGGCCGACATCCGAGGATTGTAGATCGGGTAATCCCCCTGATAAACGGGATAAATCGAAGGCGGTATGACGATGACGTGCTCTTTGAGTGCATTGGGATCCTGCACGGTGTACTTAAAGCCACTATTGAGCGCATTGATATTGCGGCCGGCAGGCCATTCCGTAACGGCAAAATCATCCGAAGTGATCAGCGAAAGCTTATGCTGCGTCTCAGAGAGTGCATCCAAAAAGCCCGAAGCTTCGAACTTTATCCCCAATGTTCCCCGCCAGGCCAATCCATCGAGTTCATTGCGAAGTGCATGGGGAATCGCCTCAAACAGGTCATTCATCCTTTGATCGGGCAATTGTGCCGTCAAATCAAAATGCCACGCATCCACCATCGGGCCATTGTTATTCTTGGTTTTAACTTTTCTTTGTTCCTTGTTGAACTTCGCACTCAACCCAAGTTTCGAGCCCGCACTTTCCAATTCGATGGCTTTCAGATTGAGCGCCATTTTGTCCCAGTCTGCACCGAGTGTAACAGCAAGCGAACCGCTGAAATTCGTCGGATCCTTGCTCAAAGCCTCCAAATGCCAGACAAAATCTTTCACAGAAAAACGACTCGTCAGTTCGACATTCTTCTTTTTAAAATCGGCATCAAACGCCAGTGAGGCCTCGAACACCGTCTTGCTCAAATCCATTTTCGGAATGAATTTAGCCAAGATCCCCGCATTCTCTGAATTATCTTCTTTCTCTTTCTGCAGGTTGGCCTGAAAATTCTTAAACTCACTCGCTGTACGCATGGGTGTAATCGTCAGCTTGCCATTCAATTTTTCACCGGGCAAATCATACTGCCCCAACAAACTGACATCGCCCAAAAACGGTTCAAACGCATGAAATCCGACTGAATAATCGATGACCTTGCGAATGCCGCGATAACCGACTTCGAGATTGATCTTATCGATCGCCGCCTGTGCAGTATTGATGCGCTGATCATCGACAATGAAAGTCCCGTCGGTGATGAACATGCGCTGCGAAAAGAAATAATCTTTCGGATTTTTCTTGGGTTTGGGAACAACTTCTTCGATAACGGCTTTGGCTATATCTTCGCCCGGATTTTCGCTTTCCTCCACGGCAGCTTTAATACCAGCCTGAATGGCAGCGCCCGCAGCCTGTACGGCCACTTCCTTGACGGCATCATCCACTTTGGTATTGATCGTCGTCCCCCAGGCCTTTGCCAGCATCTGGGCATAAGACTGAGCCCAGTTGAAGAGAATCGAACCTTCCTCGCGGATATAGTCGTGAATTTCCGGCTTAACCAGTTCGACTTCTTTTAGATAGACGCCGCTGACCTTGCGCGGCGGCAATGTCATCAGCTGTGCCCGCGCCGATTCTGCCTTAATCAGCGATTTATTGCCCTGAGTAATGTCGAGCCCATTAAGCACAAAGGTCGTCGGCAGTTTAAATTCAACATTTTCAAAGGCAATCTGTGACCCATTGAGCTTAAAAATATCCGGTATCTGCTTGTCATTCGTAGTCGGCTGCGACAAGGTCACAAATCCGTTTTTGCCATCCTTAATCTGACCGGAAATATGGCTGGCATACGTCGAAGGTTTGCCCGATTCGACGAGCAGCATCTCGAGATTGCCACTGACATCGTAAGGCAGTTCCTCATTATCCGACGATTTAAGCAAAAGATGATTGGCCGAAACCGCACCGACCTCAAGCACATCATTGACCTTGATTTCCGGCATGGTTACGGCAAGTGCGCCGATTTCAACACGTGGAAATGGAGTCAGATATTGCTTCCATTTGGATGGCTTTTTAGGTTCGGTCGGTTCTTTCTTCTCCTTGGGTTTGAGCAGTTCGATCACATCATCGAAATTTGTTTTGCCTTCATCCATCCGCACATGCACATGGATTTCGTCGATTTGAATGGATGAAATCGAAAACTCTCCAAAGGGCAGACTACTCAAAGTCACTTTGACATCATCGAGTGCAACCCCTGTTTTCTCAGGCTGATTCACATCGGACAAAGTCGTATGACCGACACTCAGGCTCTTCAGCCCCGAAAGATGAATCCCCGAAATGGCGACCGTCCTTCCGGTTTTTTCCTGAATCTGGGCAAGCGCATCATTGGCTTTGGCTTCAATGACTTTGGGAATGACAATTGCCCATCCCAAAACCAATCCCAGCAGAACCACACAAACACAGACAATCAGTATTAACCGAAATCGCCTGGAATTGACTGCCATCGCTAGACTCCGTTGATTCCGCCCAGATTAATAATTTATTCGATCGCAAATGGCGCAGGTCAAGCGGAATAACGAAACGCCATCTCAACCGGCGCCCGTCTCAAGCGCACGGTCATCCCGGATGGCGAACATAACTTGCACCATGCGTTTTAAGCAATTATTCGGCCTTTGCGTCTTCGGCTTCGATAGCCTTGGTTTCACAGCAGGCAGCTTTTTCTGCTTCGAGTTTTTCGATGGTTTCGCGCAGTTCATCGAGGTCTTTCTGCGTGGCAAGACCGAGTTTCGCGGCAATACCAGCTTTTGCAGCATCCTGCAGGGATTGTACTTTGGTCAGAGCGGCAAGGCCGAGATCCATGGCTTTCTGGGCTTGCGGTGAAGCCATCAGCTGCTGAGCTTTTTCAGATTCCATGATGGCCATACCTTTGGTCAAAACTTTATCGACGATTGCAGAAATTTGCTGATTCATATTTTCTCCTGTATCATAAAGTTAAAAACAGCCGACACATCGGCTCACGTGGCAAGTATTTTAACACGCCTGAGGCAATGGCAATACCCCTTTTTTCTGAATTTTATGTGAAGTTGTATCTGCCGCTCGCCTTGAGACGTTCCATGGAACGTCTCTATAGTTCGCTTTTCGGCCTTTTGCCTGCGGCAATGCGGCCTCTGGCGCGCCGCTATCGGCCTTTTGCCGATACGCGTCACGCTTGTTTTAATGTAATCACATCGATTTCGGGCGGAAAACCGATGCGAAGCGGCGGTCCCCAATAGCCTGCACCACAGCTCACGAAAACAGCTTTGCCATCGACATAGTACAGGCCGCGCGAATACTTCATCATGGCATCGACAATATAATTGATGGGCCAGCATTGCCCGCCATGCGTATGACCAACGAGAACGAGATCTGCACCGTTGGCCAGGCTGTCGTCGACCGATGCCGGCTGATGTACGAGCATCAGTTTAAAGAGTTTCTTTGGGATGTCCGACAATGCCTTAACCGGATCCGTCTTCCATTTGCGATTCTTGCGATCCCCGCGATAATCGATGACACCGGCAATCGCAACCTTCGTCCCATTGATTTCGATGATCTCATGAGCATTTTCAAGCACATGGATCCCCAAACCGGCGATAAAATCGCACCATCCCCTGCCATCCCACATGTGATCATGGTTGCCTGTGACAAACCACACCCCATGTCGGGCTTTTAATTCGCGCAAAGGCTCGAGCCAATCTCCAATCAGAGAGGGCATGCCGTCGACCATATCCCCGGTAATGGCAATCAAGTCGGGATTGAGCGCATTCGTCTCGGCCACAATGGCTGCGACATCTTCTTTAAAAAACGTATTACCCACGTGGATATCCGACAACTGCACGATGCGCAGGCCAGCCAATTCTTTGGGCAAGGATTCGAGCTTAATTTCAACTTCCTTAATTTTGCGATCATGCTTGGCAGCATAGATCGAGACGGGGGTTGCGACGACCGCACTACCCAAAATTGCCAGTGTCGAAGCCTTTTTTAAAAAAGTTCTTCGGCTCATCTGAACATTGCCTGCCTCGATCTCTTCGGGCGTCAGTTCGGTACGTCCGCTCTTTTTCAAAGCAGCATTCTGCCGGTATTCCCGCACGCACCGAACCACTTTGGCGACGAGCCATACCAAATCACGAATGATGATGAGCATGATGAGCACAAACAGCAACGTCATGCCGTAGTACATCCACGGCAGCAAATCTTCCCAAATCGTGCCAACAAAAGCCGCAGGATGGCGCGCCATCTGCAAGGTGAGCGGCAATGCATACGCCACGAGCGCCGTCAGCGTGACGATGATCGACCCCCAAAAAAAGCGCCACCGCCGCTGCAGTTTGAGCGGTGCAATCAGACGACCATATAAAATGAGCGCAAAAGGGAGTAAGGCTGCGAGGAAAACGAGGTAGATCATGGTTTAATGCGGAATGCGGAATGCGGAATTGTTGTTTTAATTCGGAATGCGCAATTCGCAATGCGCAATTGAATGACAAATACCCAAATACGTCACCATGTCCAAACAGCCGAATCAAAATGCAAGCATAGTCTGACCGCCAGTGACAGGTCTACATAAACTCAATAATTCAGATTATTAATTGCAAGCATCAAAGCCATCACCTGGCTTATGTGGATATATTGTATCTTTATTCTTATCAAAAACGATGTAAAACTTTTTTTTATCAAAGTGAATTTCATAATAACAACCAGGCAACTCTGATTGGCAGCTTACACCGACTTCACCCTTTAAGGAATATAGGCTCTCACAATAAACACCATTACAAAAAACCTTTCCCTTAAAACCTTCATAAAGCTCACACGTCTTGTCAGGCTCATCTTTAAGTGAACAAGAAAATCCGCCACAAGCTTCCCACGTATCATTGCATCGGTTGAATAGACAGGGGGTTCCAACAATTACATTACTGTCTCCATCACCTTCAGCAGAAAGAGAATACGATTGACGTTTATAACTATCTATATCATATACATCAGCGCACAAAGAGACTAATATATCATTTATTATTGAGGAGAATCCAGCCTGACATTTAAAATTATTTTCTTCATAAATACAAGATTTAATTACCACTCTATTATCGCTATCTACAGTAATAGCACTTTGTGGCAACAATCTCAAGCCTGAACAATTTGAATCACCTCGACACAACATATATACAGCTTGTCCAATTGTTTTCAAAACTCTACTTAATACACCGATACTTCCATCACTCAAAGTTTTTGTATACAACGACATATTTAGAGTCGATTCTTTACATTCCGAAGGATACTTATCCCCATCTTGCAGTTGAGACAATGAGCTTTCTCCTCCAATATCAACATTAGTATCTGCACACTTTGTTCTGTCTGTCGTACAGCCGAATGCGCAAGAAGCGATTAAATTCTTAGATATATAACACGCTTTTGTATTTTTATTTCCAGTAGAAGATCCTTTCGGTATCACGGCATCAAAGCATTGACCAGATTTCAACATATCATCTTCACCATTGACTTTGCACCCACTAGGTTC
>JAGACY010000132.1 GCA_017613855.1 Pseudomonadota bacterium | reverse complement strand
TTTGTTTGTCATAAGGGGTTTTGAGGCTTCCACCAGTTCGATGAATTCGTTTTTATATTTATCGTAGTAAGAATTTGGAATGCTCTTGAGTTGGGTCAGAACATGGTCGACGCTGCCGGATTTGGCGAATTTGGATTCATTGAGCAACATACTGAATTCAGCGACCGATGATGCAAAAGTCATATTATTTGACATCGCAGCAGCTGGCATATCGATAGAAAATGTGCGTTCGACACTCGGAGCATCTCCGGTTGGCATTTTGTATCGAATCGCGAGACTGGCCATTTCGCCATTCTTGAATTCCGGCATTACAACAGCAGGGGATGCTTCTTTATATGCATCAATGGCGACATCTGCACCGGGTTCTGCAATCTCATAAAGTACCGTCACCTGATGATTGACGCCGACTTCGCCGCCATCCTTGGTGTCATCTGCGAAATCTTCGGCAGCCATGACCCTGTTTTCATAACCAATGAGGCGGTAACCACTGACTTTTTCAGGATTAAAACTCACCTGGAATTTCATATCTTTGGCTGCGACAAACAGCGTCGAATCGCGATCTTCTACGAGGACGCGCTCCGCCTCGAGCGTGGAATCAATATAATGATAACTGCCATTGCCATTATCTGCGATGGTCTCGAGCAGGCCATCCCTGAAATTGCCATATCCGAATCCTAAAATGGATAGGTAAATTCCTTGTTCTCGCTTTTGTTCAACATAGGCTTTGAGTTCTTCTTCTGAACTGATGCCAACATTGAGATCCCCATCCGTACCCATAAGGATGCGGTTGTTGCCATCCTTAATAAAATGCTTTTGCGCCGTTTCATAGGCGAGTTCCAGCCCACGCTCGCCATTGGTCGAACCGCCGGCCTTAAGGTTGTTGATTGCACTTTCGAGTTTTGCCCTGTCTTTTACTGGATTTGCACCGTCAATGACGAGTTTTTCACCGTCAGCATACGTTACAATTGAAACTCTGTCTGCTTCAGTCATCGTCGGCAGGAATTGTATGATGGACTTTTTGAGCAGAGGCAGGCTCTGTTCATTGTTCATAGAACCCGATACATCGACTAGAAAAACGAGATTTGATGCGGGAGTCGTCTCGAGTTTTTTGGTTTGAGTGCCAATGAGAAGCAGTTTGGTCTGGTCGTTCCAAGGACATGGGGCATATTCGGTAGTAATTGAAATTACTTCGTCATTGATCGGTGCCGGGTAATCATACTTAAAGTAATTGACCATTTCTTCGGTGCGATAGGGCGAAGGCTGACCATAGTTGTTGTCCGTGATCTTGGGGTTCATGCCGTTGTGAACCCGAAGTCTGAACAGCGTATAGGAAGCCGTATCGACATCTGCAGCAAAGGTCGATTGCGGTGCATTGCGTGGATTGGTAAAAGCTTTAGGTTCAAAATCATTGGATTGTTCTTCTGCTGGCGGCTTATACGCTTCAGCATTTTCTGCTGCTATAGAGGCATCGGGAGAATTTGTGGCATATCCTATATTCGCCTTCATCGCATCTGCAGAGCCCCAATTGCCGCCGTCATCGCCACAGCCGCAGACCATCGACGTCATTAAAAAGAGACTTCCCAATAAAGCATAATGCTTTACATTCTTCATATCATACTCCTCCTGTTTTTTGGCACATTTCCTGATGCCAATTTGCCTGAACCCTTTGGATATAGAAATTCTAAAATGCAGTTTCAATATGACAAAAATGTCATTTATACATGCATTATTAAGAAAAACAGTTTCGAGTAGTATGTTAAATTCGGTATCCTTTATGCTTGGGTGTTATATGTGGTCGTTTGGGTTACATGTGTGCAGTGGTGCCCCAACATTTGGGATCAGTCCCGTTCCCGCCCGCCAACCTGCGCCCTACCCAAAATTAACGCGGTTTTGGCACACTACTCCCTTTCCGACCCGAACCGTCGTAAAAAAGAGCCATCCAATGTGCCTGGCATGCACGATTTACAGAATAATGCCTCGCGTCCGAATACATCATCCTGTGTATCTCCCCTGGAATTAACCGTGCATTATGTCGGGGATGGATAATCATCGTTAGACAAATCCTGAAGTAAACATGTTGTGCCTTATTATGATTGGAAGGGGGATTCCTTCATTCATAATAATGCCGTCGAAAATTCCATTGTTACATTTTGGGAAGGATTTTTTTTTAGGAACGCTCGTTCAGACCGGAATCACTTTTGTATTGGCAAACTATAAGGATCGCATTAAACACCTACTGCTTTGGAAATGTGATGATTCTATTCCGAAGATCAGGGAGAGTCCCTGTCAGAAACATACAAACCCTACGATTAATCGCCTATGCTTCATTTTAAAGACGAATTCGAAACCCCGAATGTTAAGATCATACGCCATTGTATTGGTTCGTTTGGGGTAAATACCTATTTTCTCATTTCCCAAAAGACCAAAATGGCGGCTGTCATTGATCCGGGCGGCGAAGTGCCCACTTTACTCGAAGCACTTAAAGCAGAAGGTGCAAGCGTCACGCATATTTTGTTTACACATGCGCACATCGATCATGTCTATGGTGCTGAGGAATTAAAGAAAGCTTTGCCGGAAGCCAAAATTACCTATCACAGCAAGGATCAGATTGTCGCCGATACTTTGTCAGATATGGCTCGTATGTTTGGCGTACCTTCCTGCACAATGCCAGCCCGGGAAATCGATCTTGCTGAAGATCCAGAGTTTTCTATCGGGGACATTCAGCTGCGTTCATTTTTAACACCGGGGCATACGCCGGGCGGCGTGTGTTACTATATTCCCGAAGAAAAGCTGCTATTTTCGGGAGATACGCTGTTTAAAAACAGCGTCGGGCGTACCGATTTTGAAGGCGGTTCTGGTGAAGACCTGATGAAATCCCTTCAATTGCTGCAGGAAGTGATTCCCGATGATGTTCAGGTTTTACCGGGGCATGGCAAGTACACGACCATGGGAACCGAGAAAAAGACGAATTTCTACTTTCACGTCGACAGATGGCGTAAATAAAAAATGGCACCGCGTATCGAAGATAGCGGTGCCGGGCGCGGGCGTATTGCCGTCAGGCAAAAGCCGCGCATCATAAGGAGGAACCTGTGAAAAAAACGCTTGGCATACTTGTGCTGGCTGCAGGTCTGGCTGGATGTTCGCAGAATGTCAACGTGCCTGCGAGTGAGGCCGATTTTCAGCTGTTTGTAGATGTGACGCCCAAAGATGCGGTTATTATTGTCGACGATGTGGCGATGAGCAGCGGTCAGAATACCGCCGAAGTTCCGCTTAAGATTCAGGCGGGAACGCGTCGGATCGCCATTGTTTGTGAGGGGTATCACACCTTCAGGACGACGCTCGAATACATTCAGCCGGGAGATACCTATACGCTAAAGACGAAGCTGATACAGGCTGAATTTTAATGCGCAATGTGCAATTGGAATGCAAAACTAAAGGTGAAGTCTTAAACTAAAAAAATTAATTCTTTAGGAATAACCTTGAAAATACTCTAATTGCGAATTGCGAATTGCACATTGCTAATTATTTCTCAATGCCCGGTCCCAGAATGCGGCTGCCGTTCGGGGTGATGAGAATATCGTCTTCGATGCGGATGCCGCGGCTGTCACGGTATTTCTCGAGTTCGCGGTAGTTGATGAATTGCTCGAGATGGTGTGTGGCTTGCCAGCGGTCGATGAGTTCCGGGATAAAATAGCAGCCGGGTTCGACGGTGAGTACAAAACCGGGTTCGAGCCTGCGGTGCAGTCGGAGTGCGTTGAGTCCGAATTGTGTGGAACGTGAAGTTCCCGGGGCATAGCCGACATCATCGCCGAAGTTTTCCATGTCATGTGCATCAAGGCCGAGCATGTGACCGATGCCGTGGGGCATAAAGATCGCGTGTGCCCCCATGACCAGTGATTCTTCAATATCGCCTTGCATGAGGCCGATTTCCTGGAGTGCGATGGTCAGTGCCCGGCAGGCGGCCATGTGTACATCGTATTGTGATGTACCTTTGACGGCGGTTTGCGCAATGCCGGCTTTTTGGGCGCTCAAAACCGCATTGTAGATGGCGCGCTGGCGCGCTGTGAAATTGTCACCGGCCGGGAACGTCCGCGTAATATCGGCACAATAGCCTTCGACCGATTCGGCACCACAGTCGACGAGTACCATGTCACTTGGCATAATGATGTGGCAATAGGATTCATTGTGGAGCGTTTCGCCGTGGGTTGTGACGATGGGTTCAAAAGCCTGGGCGCGCTCTTTAGCGATGGCTGGTGCGAGCAAAGCCGCGAGAATGTCCGACTCGAGACGGCCGGGTTCGATGGCGGCACGGGCATTGGCGAGCATACGGCGTGTGAGTGCAATGGCTGCGTCAAGTTCGGCTATTTCGTCATCATCCTTGATTGAACGAAGTGCAATGATGGCGCGGCCGAGTTCGCGTGAGGCGCGCACAGTAAGGTCTTTGGCCGAAATGCCGAGCCATGAAGCCAGTCGCAGTTTGAGCTGGAAATCGTAAGGTTCAATCCAAAGGGTATTGGGTGAAAGATATTTGCCCAAATCTGCATAATCGGCGGTATTTGCAATGCCTGCGCGGTCGGCCAGTTCCCGGGGGGATGGGACGGGGCCAGTCCATATCACATCATCGGGATCGGGAACCGAGATAAAAAGCGTCTCTTTGCCGGAATCATCGATCAAAAGAGCGGCATTGGGATCTTTTAATCCGGTAAAATAGCGGAATGTCGCATCCTGATGGAAGGGATACGTATTGGCGGCATAATTTCGGGGAGCATAAGCTGCCGACAGAATGAGAATATCACCCTTGGGAAGGGCGGCACGAAGGGTTTGTCTGCGTTTGGTGTAGTTCATAATTCATTCGCAATTTATCATTAGTGCATGCAGGGCACGTTATTATGAAGTATTTGACGTGGTTGGTATTCGCTTCAGAAAACAATCGGACATTCTGCATTCTACATTCCGCATTCCGCATTCCGCATTAATAAGTGTCGTCGTCCTTGCGCTCCAATAGTTCCAGCCGGCGTTTGAGCTCCGATGTCTCAGCCTTGAGTTCTGCAACTTCGCTTTCGAGTTGTTCCAGTCTTTGTACGAGCAAAAGGGACAGCAATTTTTCGTCAGAACTGGCTCGGAGGGATTCCAGGCGGTTGAGCAAAGATGGCGTAGGGTGATCATCCGCTTCGGAAATGGTTGGATTCTGCGTTTGAGAATCGGAATTCGCAGGTGTTTCCTGTTTTTTGGTAAACTTGCTGACTTGTTTTTCGACCTGTCGGAGCGCTTCATCCCGGATTTGCTGCATGGGTACACTGATGCGCTGCAGAAGGATTTCAGCCTGAGTCTGCACCAGATTGCGAATGCCATTTTGCTTTTGCTTTTGCTGTGCAATGAGTATTTGAGTCAAGGTCATTTCAGTCAGATCCGCTTTGGTCTCATTGTCGATGACTTCGATGTTCTCCCCGCGGCGAATCAGTTCACCAAGCTCAGCCAAAGTAATATAGCGGCTTTGCGACGTATCGTAGAGCTTCCGGTTGGAATAGCGTTTGATGGTAATGGGTTTCTTGTTTTCCTGATCCATGACTACTCTGGATAGATGGCTATGCATTCGATTTCGACGAGTGCGCGTTTAGGGAGACGGCTGACTTCGACACATGAGCGTGCGGGAGCTGCATCTTTAAAAATGGTGCCGTACACTTCATTGACTGTGGCAAAATCATCAAGATCTTTGACAAATACCGTCGTTTTAACAACATGCGAATAATTGAGTCCAAGTGAAGTTAGGATGGCACCGATGTTGTCGAGTGATTGCTGCGTTTGTGCGACGATGCCTTCTCTCAGATCGCCGGTATGTGGATCCGCGCCTAACTGGCCCGATAAAAAAACGAGATTCCCAACGCGAACGGCCTGTGAATAGGGCCCAATGGCTTTGGGCGCCAGTTCTGTAGATACAATGACTTTTTCCATCGATTCCTCCTATTAAAGGGAACATTCATCTCTATTGTGAATGTATGTCAAAATGGATTCTATTCCCATTTATATTTCCTCTATTTTTTATTTTTTCTCCATGTTGAATCAAAGTGTATGGTTATGTTTATCGGCAAAAATGGGTAATTGTCAGGCTTCTTTGCTTGCGCTTTTTTCCTGCGGATTGGCGTCTTCGTTCATGCACATAGGGTTTGAATCCATCTTCATTTGGTATTATATGGCTTGAGGTGAAGATCTGATTCTCGCAGGTCTTTTATGATGTTTTTTACCCCTTTGCTGTGAGTTCCCATGTCAGAATTCCTCGACTTTAGTATTGAAACACTTGGCCCGTGCAAGGTGCCTTCCCCCATTCATCTTTCGACTCGCATCAACGATTTCGTCGCCAATTTTGTGAGCGATGATGAGAAGATTATTTACAATATTGATCAATGCCTCACCCCGGGATGTGAGAGGATTGACTCTTCATTTGAAGCGACTCAGCTTATAGAAAAAGCAGGACCACGCGAAAAGATTTACTTTGATCCCAAGAAAGTCTGTGCAGGTATTGTGACCTGTGGCGGCCTTTGTCCTGGGCTCAACGATGTGATTCGTTCTTTGGTGATGACGTTGTGGTATCAGTATGGCGTTCGCAATATTCTCGGTATTCCCTATGGATATTGCGGATTCTTACCGGAATATGGCTATGAGCCGATTCGCCTCGATCCCAAGATTGTGTCATCCATTCATCAGGATGGCGGCACGATGCTCGGTTCGTCGCGAGGTGGTTCCCAAACCGATGTCATCATGGATTCGATCGAACAGATGAATATCAATATTCTGTTTACCATCGGTGGTGACGGTACACAGCATGGTGCACAGGCCATCTTGGAAGAGGCGCAGAGAAGAGGCCGAAAAATTTCAATCATCGGTATTCCTAAGACGATTGACAATGACCTGAGCTTTATTCAGCGTTCATTTGGTTTTGAAACTGCCGTTTCTCAGGCAGTCCGTGTGGTCGATGCAGCCCATGTGGAAGCCAGTGGCGCCATCAACGGCGTCGGTCTCGTCAAAGTTATGGGCCGTGAATCTGGCTTTATTGCAACCAATACGGCGCTCGCATCCAATGATGTGAATTTTGTACTCATTCCCGAAGTTCCGTTTGACATCGAAGGTCCCAACAGCCTTTGGGAAAACCTCAAGGCTCGTCTCGAACGCCGTCATCATGCCGTTATTCTCGTTGCCGAAGGCGCCGGACAGAACCATCTTGCAGATCTTGGCAATGTCGATGCTTCGGGCAATAAAGTTCTGAGTGATATCGGTGTGTTCCTGAAAAACCGCATTAAAGAACTCGCTAAGCGCGATAAACTGCCCATCAATCTCAAATATATCGATCCGAGCTATATCATTCGCGGTAGTGCGGCTAATCCAAATGACTCGATCTATTGTTCGCGTCTCGGAGCCAATGCTGTTCATGCTGCAATGTCCGGAAAAACCGGAGTGCTCATGTCGATGATCCATGACCGTTACGTTCATGTTCCCATCAAATTGTCGATTGGGCGCCGCAATGTCGTCGATCCTGAAGGCGATCTCTGGCGCGATGTCATTATTCAGACCGGACAGCCTCCTCTCATGGTCAACAATCCGCCGGCACAGTTTGGGCAGTACGGGCGTTAAATGAGCCAGCACAAAACCACCGCAGAACGTGCCCTCGAGATTTCCACCGAAGCTGCTGCTGTCGGATTCGATTGGAAAAAACCGGGGGACGTGCTCGACAAACTGGAGGAGGAACTCGCCGAAATTCGACAGGCTCTCAATGAGGGAACTGATCGGCAGCATATTGAAGAAGAAGTCGGCGATCTCTATTTCGCACTTGTCAATTTTAATCGAAAAATGCAAATTGACTCCGATAGTGCTTTCCTTTCGGGAGTGATGAAGTTTGAACGCCGTTATCGGGCGCTCGAAAAGCACGTTCAGAATATGGGCAGACAAATGCAGGATTTATCTGCGGATGAACTTGAAGATGTCTGGAAACGAGTAAAAATGGGAGAAAACAATGGCCGGTAATGCAAATTCCCTCCTTACGGCACTCACGAGAACGAATGCCATGAATGATGTTCAGACACTCATTGAGGCCATGCTTTCCATTCAGACTCAGCTCTCTGAAATTCAGGAAAATCAACGAAAAATTATGAAGACACTCCGTGATTTGCGCATTGAACAGCGCTGTCGCCTGAGTGATCTTAAAAAATCCACACTTGTGCTGCTCAAGGATTCTCATTCAGCCATTCAAAATCAGCTCAACGAAATCCAGGATTCCGTCGACGAACAATTGGGCGATGAATTGCCCGAAGATTTCGATCTCGATTTGTTCCAGTAAATAAATGTGCTATCCTACTCAAAGTAGATAAGTGGTTTTCTTTGTG
>JAGACY010000131.1 GCA_017613855.1 Pseudomonadota bacterium | reverse complement strand
GTGAATAGTGAATAGTGAATAACGATTAAGGGGCATATCATGTCGAAAGAAGCAGTCAAAACACCGGGAATTAAGATTATTGCAAAGAATAAGCGTGCCTGGTTCGATTATCAGATTGAAGAAAAGTACGAAGCAGGGATCGCGTTGTTGGGCAGTGAAGTCAAGAGCATTCGTGCGGGGCATGTATCGCTGGGTGAATCGTATGCCAAGTTCAACGAGAAAGTGATTCCGGAATTGTTTTTGCTCAATGCGCACATTGCGGAATATGCGTGGGCCAACCGCAACAATCATGATCCGCTTCGTCCCCGCAAACTGCTGCTTCACCGTCGCGAGCTGCATAAGCTTTCGCAGTTGGTCGTTCGTCAGGGGTTGACGCTGATTCCTTTGAGTTTGTATTTTAAATGTGGTAAAATCAAACTCGAATTGGGACTTTGCCGGGGCAAGAAGAATTACGACAAGCGCGAAGCGCTCAAAACCAAGACGGCACAAAGAGATGTTGAACGTAGAGAATAGAGTCATCATCAATCCGATCGAGCTCGAAGGGGATACCGTATTTGTACCCTTTCAGGATGAGGAGCTTGAGCAGGAGTTTCTTGAGCGCCGCACAGCGCATGGACGAGTGCGTTGGTTCAAGCGTTCCCTGGGGTATGGTTTTGTTCGTGAGGATGGCTGTGCCAATGAGATTTTTGTGCACCAGTCATCGATTCAGGTTCCCGGGGTGAAGGATTTGCGGCCGGGTCAGCGCATCCTCTTTGAGTATTGCCGCACGGCCAAAGGGGAAATTGCACTCAATGTGATTCCCATTATGGAACGGCCGGATGTACTTGAACGTTACCATGCAAAATGTAACAATTCCGTAGGGTAAATGGCTTTTTTACAAACAGATTTGTTCGCAACAAAGCTTCAATGCGCAATTGGCAATGCGCAATGCGCAATTAGTTAGGCATTCTCAAGGCGATTTCTAAAGAATAATGTTTTTCTAGCTTTAGAGTCTATCTTTGGCATGGTCATTCAATTGAGCATTGCGAATTGCGCATTGCGAATTAAAAACGCGAAGGCCGTTAGGCCTGAGCAAATCCGTTTGTAAAAAGAAACTTCTCTCTCAATGGCTAGACCTGTATATAAAATATAAAAATACTTGATTTTCCCAATATATGCGCGTAAAAGCGTGCGTCCTTTGGCGGTATGGTACAGCTAAAGGTTGTTTAAATATGCCTGAATACAGGCATTTGGGATGGCGGCCCGGAAAAATGGGTGACGGTCCCTGGAGGAATTAAAATGGCAAAAGCAATTTATGGCCGTAAAGTTGGTATGACTCAGATTTTTACACCAGCAGGTGACTGCGTAGCCGTGACCGTCGTGAAAGTCGGCCCCTGCACTGTCGTTCGCAAAAAAACTGCTGAAGGTAAAGATGGCTATAATGCCCTGGTCCTCGGTTTTGAGGATGTTCGCTCCTGCGAATACAACGGCGAAACCGTTTACAAAATGAACAAACCGGAACTCGGTGTGTTCAAAGCTGCCGGTGTTGAACCCAGCAAATCCATTCATGAAGTTCGCATGAGCAGTGCAGACCTCGACAAATATGAAGTCGGTCAGAAAGTGAATGCCGATATCTTTGTTGCCGGTGAAGTGATCGATGTCATTGGCACGAGCAAAGGTAGCGGTTTTACGGGCGTTATGAAACGTCACAATTTCGGCGGTGCGAAACGCAGCCACGGTGCCCATGAATATATGCGTCACGGTGGTTCTATTGGTACGACTTCTACACCGGGTCGTGTCATGAAGAATCGCAAAATGGCTGGTCAGTGCGGCAATGAACGCGTTACCGTTCAGAACCTCAAGGTCTTCAGCGTTGATGCTGAACAGAACCTCATCCTCGTGAAAGGTTCCATCCCCGGTGCAAACGGCTCCGTCGTTTGTGTACAGGATGCTGCCAAATCCCGTCATTCTGTGTAATGATCTGATTTAGAGCATGGCTCTTAAGCACTTTGGTGGATATCGCCAGAGTGCTTTTTTTTTGCGGGATTATCCCTTCTTAATTCTCCTCTCTTTCCCAAAATATCTATCCATACCGGGCAAAAACAGCTATAAGACTTTGCCTTAATGATGGGCTTGTTTTGGTGGTTTTCATGATGAGCATTCAAAAACAGCATAATGGGCTAAAAATTCAGACAATCATATTGGTGGTTGTCGGGCTATTTTGCCTTGGATGTATTCTTTTGAGTGCATTGATGCCGCGCCTCACTTTTGAAGTTGGTGTTCAGCCGACTTCCACGGGGAATGGTTTAATCGTCAAACGTATCTATGTTCCTACAAAGGAAATTCAGCATGGCGATTTTATCGAGGCAGTTGCAGGAAAACCAGTTCATACCAAAGCCGAGCTTTACTATCATTTGCTTCTTGAAAGCGGATCGGTCGACATTACCCTTCGCAGGGTAGGTGCAAAATTTGAGCGTCTCGTTTCTGCATCTGAATTCTCGGGAGATTCTTTGCCTGTCGGTATTTTGGCCAGTGATCGCGTGATTTCGATTACGACCGAAGAGGGCAGTGTCAACATGCCCGAGAGTACTGATTTGGCTGCCCTGAAGGAAATGCTGGATTCGCGAGGAGGATCGGTTAAGGTCGTCTTCAAGCATCAAGAGGAGATTGTCAGTACATCTACTGAACTTCGAAGTTCTGCCGCACGAACGATTGGCGCCTCCTTTGCTCTGATTTTGTTCGCTCTGATGGCTGCACTTTTCTGGAAAAGCACGCGGGCAAAGAATCGAAAGTATTGTTGGGCCAATCTTACACTTGGACTCGGAACAGTTGGCATTTTGACTTTGGGATTGTGGGGGCCGCTCCAAAGCATGCCATTTTTGTACATGCTCGGGATCATTGGTCTGACGATGTTCAAAGTCGTCGATTTTGACTATCATCTCGTGCATCTGGGATCAAAACGACGCATTGAACCGTGGATGCGAATCGCGATCTATGTTGGTCCTGCCATTACGGTACTCATCCCCGTTTGGTTGTGTATTACCGAATTTCCCATGATGTGGGGTGGTGCTGTTGAGGGGAGTTTTGAACTCAAAACCGAGGCATTTGCTTATCTTCCTCTCGTATGGTGTGTCCTTTTCACGTTGATCGATGGTGCAGTCCTTTTATTGGCCAGGCATAAGGATCCCTGGGGACAGCTTCATGCCCAGGAAATCGGCGTGTTGTTGGCATGTGTGCTGAGTGTGTTTGTCTTTATTCTGCTCAGAACGGATATGCAGGGGGCGCAGTGGTTCCTCATGGCCATGATCCTCGTACAGACTTTGAGCGACGCACTTCCGCTTCTTATAGAGAAGGATCAACTGCAGCCTTTGAAACTGACCTCCCAGGAATTCAGCCTGACGCCGGTGCGCAAGGCACTTGAGCGTGCACATGCTCTGATCGGTGACAGTTGGCTCATACAAATCGTGATAGAGCGGCCTTCGCCCAAACACATTGTCGCCATGGTGCGTTCCGATGATGAATTCTCACTCACGGGGCTCGATCTCAATGTGTTATCCGAACCCTGGCGAGATTTTTTGGAAGTGCTTCGCGTTGAGAATGGCTGTATTACAGGAGAAAATGTCGAGCGCAATCCACAGGATCCGGTTCAGGGAATTGCAGACAGACTGGGGATCGTCGTTGCTTTACCGATTGCAGACAATGTTGCTGGTACGCTGACGAGCCTAAAACTTCTGGTCAGTACCCTGGGTGAGCCTAAACCCGATGAAGTGCCCAGTTTTTCGCTGTCTTCCAATCAGCGCGATCAACTTCTCGATATCATCGATTCGATTATCGAATGTGCGCCAGCCATTGTTTACCAATCGGCCGAAATGAGCCTCGAT
>JAGACY010000130.1 GCA_017613855.1 Pseudomonadota bacterium | reverse complement strand
TTTCATTGATTTTTTTGATAACCCAGTCGCCCATGAGATTTTTTTCAAGAGCAGACTTGAAAAAGTCGAGTCTCGAAAACGTCGTATTCTCCATGACGAGATGCAGCAGTTCCAGATGTGCTTCATCCAATAAGGCAACCGGTTTCTTCTTTTGCGGAACTTCCCGTGCATTGGCGAATTCAGGTCTGATATCAGGATCCGGGACGATAACACATAAATTGGCCAGTGACTGACTCAGTGCATTCGAGATGCTCAGACCGACAGAGGGTACCGATTCTTCCGGCTGTGGCTTCTTAAAAAGCGACGACGAAGTTTCCCTGGGATCAGCTTTAGGTTTAGAGGGGGACTGTTTTCCAGTGGTTAACTGCCCAATTTCAAGCTCAAGCCATGCCTCCGGCAAATTCAACGCACGATGAACCTTTCGCAAGCGTTCTCTTTCATCATCGGTAACCACACCGTCGGCACAGGCCACTGCCACAAGCACATGGCTTATCTGATCACGGAGTGAATCCGAAACGCCCTCAAAATCCTCATGGATATCCTCAATCCGCTGGGGCGTATTCAAACACCAGTGGAGCCAAAGTAACAGGGATGTACGCTGTTCATCGCTCAAAACCTTGCGTTTCAGCACCATATTTTGCAGCACATCGATCTCGGCTTGAGAGACATGTTCATCACATTGCGCAATCACCGCCCCCAGCCTCAAGATATATGCCATCACCGAAAAAGCATGAGAACTTTCGGGGAACTTGACCGATGGCGTGACAACAATTTTATCATGCTCCGTGATGGCCTGATTATGTAACTGAGGTTTCGGTGCATACTGAAACCCCAGCATTTCGATGAGTGTGCCCAGATCATCGGCTGACTGCGCATTAAGCTGATTCGGCACCCCCAAAATAGAAAGCAAATCACTCACATCAATGAGCGCAAAAGCATTCTCACCAACGGCATGATTCAAAAACTGGCCAAATCGACGAATCGATGCATTTTTCAGGCGCAAATCGATGGGCAGACGAATCAATGCACCAATCTCGTTGGCATCTGCCTTCGCCACATAACCATCGTATGCCCGATAATTATCAATACATTCATTTACAATTCCCTGGAACTGCATCAGAATTCTGGGATTTGAAAAGACATCCCGAACATCGCCGAACGGATAATCGAGCACGCCCAATGCGGGGTTCATGGCCTTATAGTGAATGTTCAACGGTTTTGAGCCAATGGGATCGACGACAAAACCCTCGGGATATTCGCGGTTAAAACGCGTTTTAAACAGAACACCAAAAGCATCGCTCTCGGGAATACTCGGGAGATTAAAATTCTCCTGCTGACGCATGTACCATAAAAGAACCCATGCATCCGACATGGGTTTCTTTTGAGCTGCAAAACAGGCCAGACACCATGGGAAAACCACTTTGGTGACATCTGAGGTAAAATCAATATCCCTCGGAAATGACTCCGCATAATTCGGATCATGGCTCACAGCCCAATCCATAGCCCTCAAGCGTTTCACACCATTGCAAAAATGCTCATGTTCCGGATAGATCTCAGCAAGCCGCTTCATTTCCTGAATTAAAAACAACTTCTCACTGACGGGGAAATGATCGCGGGGGCCATCGATGAGCAGCCGCCGTTCTATTCCATACAAAAAGAGTATGAGAAATATTTCTGGAACGCGAGGCGCAGTACGCCCTGTGGCCAGCCAGCTCAAATAGGCACTGCGCATCCCCGGCGACCACAAATGATAACACGGTTCAATGGCTGCACTGCGCTCGATTAATGGCTTGGACAAAGGAAGATCTGGCTGAATCAATGCAGGATCGGTCTGTACACCATCGTTCCCCAAAAGGCTTTCACCCACATACACGAGAGGATTGGCTATCGAATACTCACCAATCGTTACGGTCGTTCCCGGACCATGCCACACTTCTTTCATAGGCGGCTTAAAACGGTCATAAATCGGAGACTGGCTCGGCTCCGGCGGCTTCGGCGCTGCACGCAGCGCATTTGAAAGCGCTCCGGGCGTCTGTACCTGCGCAGGTTTCGGCGCAGGGGACGCATAAACTTCGTAATCCGAATTTTTTTTGTCTCGATTAAATAACGACATAATGGGCAGCATATCAAACCTCCTGACACTCATGACACACATTATCATAAAACTAATCAGGTTTCACCTTGCCATTTTTACTCTGACTGAGGTATGAAAAGCGCGTTTTTTTTGCAGCACCGCTGCACACATATTTTGAATCACTGGAGGATAATATGGTCAATGAATTGTTGGATGAACTGAAATCCGGTTATGAGCAGGCTGTTGCTGCATTGCGTCGAGACGCAGCTAAAATCCGTACAGGACGTGCAAATCCTAATATCCTCGAAGGACTGCGCGTCGATTATTACGGAACACCAACACCTGTCATGCAGATCGCTGCCGTCAAAGTCGCCGACGCCCGCATGATTACCATCCAGCCCTGGGAAAAGAACATGATCGGTGCCATCGAAAAAGCCATCATGGCCTCCGATCTTGGACTCAATCCTTCCAATGACGGCACACTGATTCGTCTGCCTGTTCCGCCACTCACCGGTGAACGCCGCAAAGAATTTACAAAACAAGTCAAGGATATGGGCGAAAAAACAAAAATCGCTGTCCGCAATCAGCGACGCGATATGAACGATATGCTCAAATCCCTTCAAAAAGACGGGGAAATCACCGAAGATGACCTCAAAAAAGCATTGACCAAAGTTCAGGAACAAACCGACGATATCACCAAGAAAATCGATGAAGTCGTCGCCGAAAAAGAAAAAGAGATTATGGAATAACTCTTTTGTTTTTTACCTGCTTTTTCACAGCCCTGTCACATTCTTCATGGTGAAGAAAAACAACAGGTGCGTATATAAGGATTAGAATTATGAAAAAATTGTTTTTATTTGCTCTGATTTCAACGTTCGTCTTTAGCGCATGCGGCAAAAAAGCCGAAGAACCTGCTGCCAATGATGCCAAAGCCGAAGCTGCCGCTGGCGAAGAAGCTAAAGCAGATGAGGCCAAGGCAGAAGACGCCAAGGCTGACGAAGCCAAAGCCGATGAAAATGCTGACCCGTTTGCCGGCATGGACAAGAAAAAATACGATGATACGGTCAAGAAAATGACCAACGATGAACGCATTGCTTTCGAGACCAAGGCTCTCAAACATGCCGATCCCAATATCCGCAAACTGCCGATGATGGGAATGACCTACAATCTGGAATCTGTCAAATCAGATCGTGACGCTGCACTTCTCAGCATTCTTCAGAACGAAACGGATGTAGATGTCCTCGAAACAGCCCTTCGCAGCAACATGAACAACCTCAAAGTCAGCAACGACTTCTTCGAAGCCTACAAAAAAGCCGCCACACACGAAGATGTCAAAATCCGCAAGGCTGCCATGAACGGTCTCATCAACTCCAACAACCACAGCGTCGAAGGCATCGAAGAAGCAGGCATCAAATACCTCGATGATGCTGACGCCGATGTCCGCGCGAGAGCATGTAAAGAACTTGGGCGTAACAAATATGAAGCTGCAATGCCCAAAATCGAAGAACTCCTCAAGACTTCGGATGATGCCAAAATCCTGCAAGGATGCGTCGAAGGCATCGAGGATCTCTGGTACTATGATCCGTTCTTCAAAGAATTCGATGCCAAGGCCTATCAGCTGACCCTCAATTACCTCAAGAAAACCCCGCGTGGCAAAGATATGCCGCACTGGGGAACGCTCAGCCGCTTCCAGAAAGCCCCCAAAGATGAATGGAAAGAATTGGCCAAGAAAGACTTCAAAGCCAAAGACCTCGTAGCCGCTCTCTCCGACATCGCCAAAGATGACAATGCCGACAAGATGACCCGCGAATACGCCGTCAAAGCACTTGCCGTTCAGGGTACCAAAGCTGATCTCACGAAACTCG
>JAGACY010000129.1 GCA_017613855.1 Pseudomonadota bacterium | reverse complement strand
CCGAAGGCATGTGCGACAGCGCCTGGGATAGCATGTCAGCTTTTGTGATGACACTCGCTCATGGCGGTGAAAATATATACAACGGCTGGATGAAAAATCCCAAGTCTGCCATGATTTCATGCAATGACGGTTTTAGACCGGTGAGCTTTTATATCGAAGTACTCGATGAGGATGCCGAGGCATAAAAAAACCGCCCAGTTGGGCGGTTTTTTAGTAGAATAATATATAATAATATATGATTGTATTATTTGGGAGTTACGCTGATATCGGTGACATAGATAGCGTTGCTTCCATTTGGTGTGATGGTTATGGAGGTTGCAGTACTGTTAAATACTGCGGTTTTGGTAACGGCATGATCTAAATCGGAACCTGGCGTTTCGTCATCCGCATATTTGAGATCGAATGATTTTGTTCCATCCGTTGCGGTTAAGTATGAAGTTCTTTTACTTACATAGAATTTTACGGTGAGTGTGCCTGCACTTGGAAGATTGCTGATGATGATCTCACTCGATTTAGAACTATTCATTAATGCATATCAATTGGTACCAGAACACTGCATATTGCAATGGTTGACTTCCATTTTGACGCAGTTCGAATATGTTTTTGAGAGTATTTTGGCGTATCCGGTGCCATCTTCCTGACAGACGACATTCGTATTTTGGTCTTTGGCACAATAAGTCATTTCATCGCTCATGCCTTTGCCATCTGGTGTGCATGATTCGGAGGATTGCGGTGTGCATTTCCCACTGACACATTTTTCTCCGGATTGGCAATCTGTATCTTTTGCGCATTCCGGGGTTGAGGCAGCAACGCATTTTCCGCTGTCACATTTTTGACCAGATGGGCAGTCGGTATCTTTTGCGCATTCCGGTGTTGAGGCAGCGACGCATTTTCCGCCGTCACATTTTTTACCAGATGCGCAGTCACTATCTTTTGAGCACTCTGGCGTTGAGGCGGTCGTGCAAGCGCCATAGCCGTAATCATCGGTTATACATTTGCCGGTTGTGCAGTCGGCATCTTTGTCACAGCCACAGTGTTTGCTGCTGTACATATAGCTAACGCAGGCATTTCCGGCAGCAGTGCAGTCCATGCTGCCGTCTTGGCCTTCTTTCATTTTGCCATTTTCGCAAGCGACGACCCAGATGTGGCCATCATTGTTGGTTTGGCAGGAATAGTTGCCTTTATTTTTGCATGTGAGTGTGGGGAGACTTGGATCCGTTTTGGTGCAATAGGCAACACCTTGATCTGTGGTGGTGCAATATTTGGATGAACCGGAGCATTCATAAGTGTTGTGGGTATCAATTTTCCCACTCTTGCATGTGATGGCTGCCGTATTGCCATTGAGTTTCCCACAGAAAGATTCGTTTTCGTGGTTTTTGCATTCTGCGTCATCTTGCTGCGTAGGCGGAGTGTCCTCTTTGCAGACGCCCCAATTGGTATCGCATTTTCCTTTTGAACAATCAGAATCCTTGTTGCAGCCGCATCTTGGCTCAGAATCGACCATAATGCATGTGCTGCCATCTGCTGTGCAGTCGGCGGTGCTAGGCTCACCACTCGTAACCATATTTCCGTTTTGACAGACGACAAACCATGAGTGACCGGCTTTATCCGTTTGGCAAGTGAACTCTTCTTCAACGTCTGTACATGTGATGTTTTCTGGTTCCGGAGGTATTACGGTGGTTGGGGCTGTATCGCAGAGTCCTTCCTCTACGACACAAACCATGCCTTCGTCACAGTTGTCGTCGGTGAGGCATTCAACGCACTCATTCGATGGGCTGCAAAATGGGGAACTAGGATCCATGGCTGTGCATTGATCATCGTTGGAACAACCGCAGGTTACGCCCTCGTCAGAAGGAACACATTCGAGCCCGTTTGCTGTGCAATCCATCGGATAATCGTCATCTTCAACTACTTCGCCGTCTTCACACCATACGGCCCATTGATGTCCATCTACGAGCTGACATTTTGCGAATTCGTCGGCATTGCAAGAAAGTGCATCAGATTCTTCGGGAATCGTTGGGTTAGTCGGATCGCCAGGATTGGTTGGGTCGCCAGGATTGGTTGGGTCGCCAGGATTGGTCGGGTCACCCGGATTGGTCGGGTCGCCAGGATTGGTTGGGTCGCCAGGATTGGTTGGGTCACCCGGATTGGTAGGATTTCCCGGATTGGTTGGGTCACCTGGATTGGTAGGATTTCCCGGATTGGTTGGGTCACCCGGATTGGTTGGGTCACCTGGAGTCGTTGTACCTGGCGTTGTGGGATCCGTACTGACCGGTTTGAGGTCAGTGTTTGAGACTTCGGAACATGATGGAACGGCAACTAACGCGGCAATTGCAAACAGAAAGGCATATTTTTTCATAGCTATTCCTTTGAATCATGATAATTTTGACTGCTCCCAAAAACAAATGGGGGCTACTTTAGGTGCTATTTATAGCGAGTAAATATAAGAAGTGCAACAGGCTGCGATAACTAATGTAAGGAAAATTAGTGGCAGTGCGGTTTCAGTTTTACCTTCAAACGGCAATCGTGACATGATGACCGAACCAGCACAAGAAATTTCAGGTGCAAGCAAAACTCTGACAGCGGAACAACCGTTGGAGGGGTATTGTATTCTTCGGGAAATCGGTCATGGCACGCAGGGACAGGTCTATCTTGCAGAGCGCGAGCGTGACCATACACAGGTGGCAATTAAAAGACTGGACATTGAATCGGTCAAGAATTGGAAAGCGTACGAATTATTCCATCGGGAAGTTCAGGTACTTGAAAGGCTGGATGTCGAGGGCGTGGCCAGGTTTTGGGAGGCAATAGAATGTCTCGATGCGGATCCGCCCTGTTCTTATTTGGTGCAGGAGTATATTCCCGGTCGTTCGCTCAATGAGATGCTTCGTGCAGGTCATCATTTCAGTCTGGATCGGGTATATCAGATTGTGATTCAGCTGCTCGAGATACTTCGGCAGCTTCAGGCATGCGATCCGCCTGTGATTCATCGTGATATCAAGCCATCGAATATCATGCTGAAACCCCTCGAAGGTGATCAGTACAAAGTGTATTTGATAGACTTTGGTGCAGTGGCCAATCCTCAGGTACAAAGCGGTGGCTCGACTGTTGCGGGGACATTTGGCTATATGGCCCCCGAACAACTGATGGGAAAGCCAATACCCGCAAGTGATGTTTATTCGCTTGCAGCAGTCATCGTCACGATGCTGAGCGGCGTATCACCGGCCGATATGCCAACAAAAGATTTTTATCTTATATTTGAGCCCTATTTACAGAATATGCCGCATGCACTGGTGCAAACTCTTCGTCAGATGCTGGAGCCGGATACTGAGAAGCGGCTTTGTGATATTGAACAACTGATATCCACATTTACTTCATTCAAGGATGGTCAATATACCAATGTTAAAGTGGCAGGTCAGAATGATGCCGATTATCCTGCAAGGCTGAAGGAGGTTGATAACTATTGCAGTACAGGCAGTATAGAATTGTGGCAGCAGCTGTCGGAAGTAATGCCGAGAAATATTCCCTTGTGCTACCAAACCAGAATTCGTGATATATTGAATGCGTTGGAACATGGCTTGGAACAGACATCAGACCATCATCAGAGCGAGAAATCAGCTCATTTGAAAGATGACATTTCGCGATCTTTGGGGAAGACAGATAAAAAAGAGCGCATCAATGCCTCCAAGCAGAAAAACAAACGAAAACGAGGTTTCCCATTCAAATTAAAATTCAATCTTTTTCTGAAGAAGCGCTTTTGGGTGGCCCTTGTGTCATGTGTACTTCTTGTGGTTATGAGGGAGCAGATTTTCGATGCACAATTTTCTGTGATATCATGGATTAGTCTCTTTGTGATCATCCTTGGTTGTTTGGGATGGCCGTTTGATTCAGATAATTTGCAATACTATAAAACGGAGAATTCGGAACAAGCACCGGTTACACCTGGTGCGGCATTGGCGGTCATTTTTGCCTTCGCGTTTGTTTTTGGAATTCCTTTTAGTTTTTATAATGATTTTCATTTTAATATTTTGGATAATTCACAATATTATATCATTTGGCATGTCGTTGCGGTGATTCTTTGCATTGTTATTGGTGCGTTTGGTCTTTCGCTTTTTGTTGCAATTGCCCGGTTTATATTTCCAAATGACAGCGGGCAAAACAATGTTTATCATTATGAACGAAATCAAGCAGAGATTGATGCACTCCATGCAATACGTGCGAAGAAAACTCAATACAAATCTTTCGAAAACCTCATGCGTTTTGGCAGAAAGACAATCGCCACAATCGTTTCGGTTGAGTATATTCCGGCAACGGATGAAGATATCAGATATCTGAGTCATCTTGCCAAACGGTGCAATTATTATGTCAAAAACGATCCGGTGTTTATTTTAAAATATAAATTTAATCCGCCCGACGATGAGAGTGAGTTTGATCTTATTCATGAAATTTGTATGCGTACCGAGCCCAATGAAGGGTGTGTGCCGGGGGGATCACTGCCTATTTTGTATCGCATTTACAGAGATGACAATGGTGAACATGTCGATAGTATGCCTTTCCCTCTTCCTCTTGAACAGCTGGAAACTTCGGTGGATGTGATGTATGTTGGCAAATAACGGTATTATTGCGTGTTTGAGGATGCAGTGTTCTATCCTCTAAAAGGAAATTAACTCATGATGACTGAATCATCCCCCGATATTTCGAATACAGGCAAATCTCTGACAGAGGTACAGCCTCTTGAGGGGTATAGTATTCTTCGTGAAATTGGCCATGGTACCCAGGGGCGTGTCTTTCTTGCCGAACGCGAGAGCGACCATACCTATGTGGCAATCAAACGTCTGGACATTGAGTCTGTCAAGAATTGGAAAGAATACGAATTGTTCCATCGGGAAGTGCAGGTACTTGAGAAGCTGAATATTGATGGTGTTGCGAAGTTTTGGGATGCCATTGAATGTCTCGATGCGGATCCGCCCTGTTCCTATTTGGTGCAGGAATATATTCCGGGGCGTTCACTCAATGAGATGCTGCGGGCCGGTCATCATTTCAGTCTGGATCGCGTATACCAGATTGTGATTCAGCTGCTCGAGATATTGCGGCAGCTTCAGTCGTACAATCCTCCTGTGATTCATCGTGATATCAAACCATCGAATATCATGTTGAAGCCCCTCGAAGGTGATCAGTACAAAGTGTATTTGATAGACTTTGGTGCAGTGGCCAATCCTCAGGTACAAAGCGGTGGTTCGACGGTTGCGGGTACATTTGGGTATATGCCTCCCGAGCAGTTGATGGGTAAACCGATCCCGGCGAGTGATATTTATTCGCTGGCGGCTGTAGCCGTTTATATGCTTTGTGGTGTTTCTCCGGCCGATATTCCGACGAAAGATTTTTATCTCATCTTTGAGCCCTATTTACAGAATATGCCGCATGCGCTTGTTCAGACGCTCAGACAGATGCTGGAGCCGGATACAGAGAAAAGACTGTGTGATATTGATCAACTGATATCGACGTTTACTTCATTTATGGATGGTCAGTATGCAAACTATACAACCATCGCTCACAATGATGCCACTTTTAATGCCCGGCTGAAGGAAGTGTCGAGCTATTGTGCGAATGGTAACATCGACTTATGGCAGCAGCTTCCCGAAGAAAAACCGAGAAGCATTCCGCTGAGCTACAATGCGGTGATGCGAGAATATATATCCAAAAGATCCTATTTGAATCCGGATGGTGAAACTCAGAGAATTCGAAAATCATTCAATACACTGACTAAAGATAAACCAGGAACAGAAGATGACTCGGTTAAGCGTAAAAAAGTCATTGTCGAAGTTCCTTTTGGTGAGTTTGTCGGATATATCATCATATTTTTGCTAGGCCTGAGTATCGCTTTATTTTCATCAGATGAAGATCGTATTGTCATTGGCGGTGGGGTCATTCTAGTCTCAATTATTGCTTTTGCGATCCACGTTTTGGTTCTTAAATCGATGTATAAAAAGAAGTTTAGTTCTATGGACGAATTCTCTTCGAATGTGATCGATAGCAGTACAAGCGATGATATGATTAATTACTATAAAGAAT
>JAGACY010000128.1 GCA_017613855.1 Pseudomonadota bacterium | reverse complement strand
ATGTGCGAATCGCACATCTGTACACGTCGCCCAAAGGATAGCCGCGCAAAACGAGCGTAGGGGCGCGGTCTCAGACCCGCCCCAAGCGAGTAGAGACGTGTCGTGACACGTCTCGAGGCGGTGTATTGACAGCGGGGCATGCCCCGCTGCCAATAACCGCCCCCCAAAAAACATTTACAACGAATCGACCATCAATTCGGTCACCAATTTGGTGTATTCGACGGGATCGGGCAACGGCGAACCTTCGGCCAGCAAGGACTGTGCGAACAGCAGCTGCGCATATTTGGGGATGAGCGCATCGTCTGCGTTGGCGGCGAATTTCGCCTGCAGTTTTTGCAGCAGCGGATGGTTCGGGTTGACTTCGAGCACGCGCTTGGAAATCGGCATATTCGTATTGCCCATCTTGGCGATGATGCGCTGCAGGTGCGGGCTGACGTCGCCATCGAGGCCGACGAGGCAGGCCGGTGAAGAAGTCAGACGCGAAGACAGACGCACGCTTTCGACGTCGCTTGCCAGGCAGCTCTGCAGTTTGGTGAGCAGATCGCCATAATCTTTCTGCTGGGTTTCGAGCTTCTCGCGGTTGGCTTTCTTCTCTTCTTCGTTGCCGAGTTCGACTTCGCCGCGGCCGATGAACACGAGTTTTTTGCCTTCGACTTCGGGAATCTGCGAGAACAGAATTTCATCGTAGGGATCGACGAGATAGAGTACTTCGTAACCTTTTTGTATAAAGGCTTCGAGGTGCGGGCTGTTCTTAACGACTTCGAGCGATTCGCCGGCAATCACATAGATATCATTTTGATCGGGCGGCATTCTATTAATATATTGTGCGAATGTCGTCATCGACTTCTTATCTTTCTTATCGTCAGATTTTTCGGCCTTTTCGTCTTCGGCCAAAGTATAAGTCGATATAAATTTCATGAGTTTGAGCAGGCGGTCTTTGTTATCGTAATCGCTTGCTGCACCTTCTTTAATGACGCGCGAATAGGCATCCCAGAATTTATCAAATTTCTCGGGATCGTTGTCAGCCGCATTCTGCAAGAGTTCTATCACCTTCTTAGTGATATGTTTTTTAATCGTAGAAATGCTGCGGTCTTTTTGCAGGATTTCACGCGATATATTCAAATTGAGGTCGGACGAATCGATGACGCCCTTGACGAAACGCAGGTAATCCGGGAGCAATTCGGCGCACTGTTCCATAATGAGGACGTGCTGTGCATGCAGGCGCAGGCCGTATTTGGCGTCGCGGTAGTTCATATCGTAAGGCGGACGCTCGGGGATAAACAGCAAACCGCGATATTCGACGGTGCCTTCGGCTTTGACATTCAATCTAAATAAAGGATCGGTCCAGTCATACGTGATATGTTTATAGAATTCATTATATTCTTCGTCTTTGACTTCGCTCGGATTCTTGAGCCAGATGGCTTTCATCGAGTTGGCCTGTTCCCAGACTTTCTCGGTGACCATGTGCGTCGGATCGTTGCATGTGCTCGAATCGTGGCCTTCGGCTTCTTCGACGCCCTCACGATGGTGCTTGTGCTCGCATTCGACCATCACCGGGTACTGCACGAAATCACTGTATTTCTTAATGGTATTTTTAATGACGTAATCTTCGGTAAAATCGGAGAGTTGGTCATCCTCGTCTGCGGCGCGCAGTTTCAAAACGATGCGCGTGCCGACGCCGTCTTTTTCGGCATCATCGATCGTAAACGCGCCGTCGCCGGTCGATTTGAACACATAAGCCTTGTCCTGGCCTGCGCGTTTGCTCGTCACTTCGACTTCATCGGCCACAATAAATGCCGAATAGAAACCGACGCCGAACTGCCCGATGAGCGAGTTGGCCTGGTCAGCATTTTCGGCAGCCTTGAGCTGTTCGACGAAAGCTTTGGTGCCGGAGTGGGCAATCGTACCGAGGTTTTTAATCATCTCATCGCGCGTCATGCCGTCGCCGTTATCTTCGATCGTCAGCGTTCGCGCCTTTTTGTCGGATGAAATCCGGATTTCGAGCTTTTCACCTTCGGGCAGTTTGGCCGGGTCGGTCAGCGACTCAAAACGGCGTCTGTCCAACGCATCCGAGGCATTCGACACGAGTTCGCGCAAAAAGACATCCTTGCTCGAATACAGCGAATGCGCCATCATCTGTAACAATTCTTTTGTTTCCGAACGGAATTCAAAACGTTCTTCAGCCATAAAAACACCCTCTTTAAAACTAAGGCTCTGTACAACCAAAGTGTTGCTGAGCTTGGAGCTTTCAGCTTGGAGCTTGGAGTATGGCTATTATCACTCAAAGCTCTAAGCTCTAAGCTCTAAGCTTGATTAAACTTTAGATGAACAGCACTCATAAAACTCTATGCATAAAAACGAGCGGCCCCAAATGGCCGTTTCGACAGGCATACGAACGTATGCACGATGTTTTAAAAGGCAAGGGTGATTTTTTGTTGGTGGCGCGGGCTATCGGCGTCGCCGATACGCCCTGCGCACGCGGCTATTGGCAAGGGCGGCCACACAGGGCCGCCCCTACACCAATACGCCGCGTTAGGATACTTTGGAATCGTCCGACTCGTGCGAAATCGCAATCTGTATTGGTTCCTTGGGAAAATCGAGTGTCTGCGTCGGAAATGCGAATTCTGTTCCCGCTTCGCGCACAATATTCATAATCGCAAACATGAATTCCTGCTTGAGTTTGACGTGCTCTTTGTATTTGGTTTGATTTGTATAGGCCACAACCGTCACATTCAAACTGGCAGCACCAAATTCATTAAAATGAACGTAATGCTTATTTGTAATAAACTCATCCGGATGAGTTTCAATATAATTTTCGATATTTGTAACAATCGTCCGAAGCTGATCGACAGTCGTCGAATACAAGACGCCAAAATTGCAATCCATTTTGGTTTTAACCTTGCCACGGCGATCAATCTTGGTCGTCGTCAGCAATTGGTTTGGTATAACGACGACAGTATCATCGAATGTTCGGATTTTGGTCGAACGCATTGAAATATCTTCGACTGTACCCGAAATACCGTCAATCGTGACCCAATCGCCGATATCAAAGGGCTGATCAAACAGAATGACGAAAGACCCGAAAACGTTCGAAAGCGTATCTTTGGATGCCAGAGCGATTGCCGCGCCGCCGAGTCCAAGACCGGCGAGTAAGGATGAAATCGAATAGCCCATATTCTGGGCGACAAAGAGCACGCCGATGATCATCAAAATCCCGCGCAGGATGCTCATCAAAATCGGAACGAGCATTTCGCCAAGATGAATGCCATTATTCTTGGCTTTTTCGAGCGCGATAGGCGTAAACACAGATTTAATCAGATTGAGCAGGAACCAGATCAAACACCATGTGCTAATCGCCTCAAGTGCAGTCGTGATGATCTTAAAAAATTCTTCGCCCCATGAGGGGGTCTTCATGATCGTCAGACCAAGTGAACATCCAACTGTTACACAAAAGACATGCAAAGGCTTTTTAAGTGCTTCAATCCCTTTCGAAAAATTCTGGATGGTTTTGAGGCTGAGTAAACTCGGACGGGATTTAGTCGGTCCGTCTTTATCTGCCTCAGGATACTCGCCGGATTTTCTGGCTTCTTCTTCCTCTTCCTGCTGTTTGCGCAGAAACTCCTTGTGTAATTGGTAGTGCTTGAGCAGCAAGTTGATCAGCCAGAGCGAGAACTTGTCTGCCATCAGCCCCAAAAACACGAAGAGCAGAACGATCAGTACATCCTGTATCGATATTTCAAATATGGAATAAGAGAGAAAATCAAACATAGGCATCCGAAACGCGCAAACTCCCCCCTTCCCCCAAGTGGAGGCTAACGCATTTCTTTATGCCAAATTCAAAACTTTCGGTACAAAAAAATGCATCAGGGCTATGGATCAGCCAGGATGCTGGAAAAAGCATTATTGAATTGCGTATTGATAAGGTGTGTATTGACCATGGTTAATCATCCGCTTAATCCATGCTTTTACTTGATCATTTGTTTGAGAATCCATATACAAATTACGCATTGTTTCATAATAAAAATCTGGAAGCATTCTGCTACAATTCAGTGGGAGCAATTCATCTAACACACCGAACGAAACGACTTCTTCGGAGTCTTTGTATTTTTGAATATATTCCAGCAAAAATTTATAATTCATTTTATGCTGAAAATTGTACTGAGTCGCCGTCTGATTTTCCAATGAATACTCAGTGGGAAGCGAGCTCACGAATACAAAGCGTTTCAGCAAACACTTATGTTGAGACAGCAGGTCTTCATTCATGAGCAGAGCTTTTATAAAATCAAGGTCAAACAGATTTACTAAAACAGAGTAATTCGCGAGTGCGACATGAGACTGTTTCACGAAAGTACAGAATGTATTGTAAAACAGGCAGTCAATGGAGCGCTCCATCAGAAATGTATGTGAAAACTGATTTCTTGCAATGGCGAGCAATATATCCATTTGATAATCTCTGTTCACCTTTGGATGACAAATGCATTGACATACAGCCTTAAACAGTTCATTTGGAGAATCATTTTTATCAGAATTGCTGTTTACGGATTGTTCCTTATCGATCCATGAAAAAAATGAAATATTTTCTTGTATAAATTGAGCACACTTTTTATGAATAGAAGTAAATTTTTCCTGAGTCAGAAAATAGCAAAACACTGGAATAAGCATCTGAGCGCACGAATTGTAAGAACTTGGATAAAAATCATTATAATCTCCT
>JAGACY010000127.1 GCA_017613855.1 Pseudomonadota bacterium | reverse complement strand
CGTAACCAATAACCGTGGGTAAGCGAAGCGTAACCCACGGGGGAATGACAAACCGTGGGTAAGCGAAGCGTAACCCACGGGGGAATGACAATGAATAAGGAATAATGCACAATGATCGATACGCCCCGGAGGGGCGGTACATTCGTAGTTAATAACCGTGGGTAAGCGAAGCGTAACCCACGGGGGAATGACAAACCGTGGGTAAGCGAAGCGTAACCCACGGGGGAATGACAATGAATAATGCATAATGCATAATGATCTGTACGCCCCGGAGGGGCGGTACATCCGTAACCAATAACCGTGGGTAAGCGAAGCGTAACCCACGGGGGAATGACAATGAATAAGGAAAACCAACATGTGCGGAATCATCGGTTACATCGGAAACAGGGACTGTGTTCAAATCATTCAGGCAGGGCTGAGCAGACTCGCTTACCGCGGTTATGACTCGGCCGGCATTGCCGTCTGCCACGAAGGCGATATCGATCTCAGACGGGCACATGGCAAACTTGAAAATCTCATTGCACTGCTCGGGGTCGATCCTTTGCGAGGAAATACGGGCATCGGTCACACGCGATGGGCCACGCATGGCCGCCCGAGCGAATCCAATGCACACCCCCAAAAATACGGCAAATTCGCGATCGTACATAACGGCATCATCGAGAATTACCTCGAACTGCGCCAGGAACTCATTACCCGGGGACATCAGTTTACCTCCGAAACTGATACCGAAATCGTCGTCCATCTCATTGCCGAAGCCTACGAGGGAGACTTTGCACAGGCCGTGCGCAAAGCCCTTAAAAATGTGCGTGGGTCGTATGCTATCGTCGCCCTGTGTGCTGACTACCCCGACGAAATTATTGCCGCACGCCAGCAAAGCCCACTCATCATCGCCAAAGGCGATGGTGAGAATTTTGTTGCCAGCGACGTCGCCGCCGTTTTGGCTTATTCACGCCAGTTTATCTTTCTCGATGATGGCGATATTGCCCGCATTACCGCCAATACCATCGAAATCTTTGATCTCGAAAATAAAACCATCGACCGCCCGATCAAAGAAATCCAGTGGAACCTCGCGGCTGCCGAAAAACAGGGTTATCCCCACTACATGCTCAAGGAAATCTACGAGCAGCCTCAAAAAATAACCGATACCTTCCGTGGCCGAATTCTCGAGGACGAAGGTATCATCAACATCGATGAATCCATCGAAGCCCTTGAATTTGAACGCTGCCGCCGTCTTCAGATCGTCGCCTGCGGCACGAGTTATCACGCAGGTTTGCTGGGCAAATATCTCATCGAAAAACTTGCCCGAATCCCCGTCGATGTCGATGTTGCCAGCGAATATCGCTATCGTAATCCCATTATCACGCCCAATGATGGTTTTATCGCCATCAGCCAAAGCGGCGAAACTGCCGACACCTACGCCTGTCTCAAAATCGCACGCGAACACGGCGCCAAAATCCTGTCGATATGCAACGTCATGGATTCGACGATTCCACGCGCCTCCGATGCGACATTCTATACCCGCGCAGACCCCGAAATCGGCGTGGCATCGACCAAAGCCTTTACCACACAACTCGCTTCACTCATCCTGCTGGCCATTCATTTTGCCCGCAAACTCGGCACCATCGACGCCGATTACACGCGCCACCTGCTCAATGCACTCCGCGCCATCCCCAGCCAAATGGAGGCCATCCTCGAATCCTCGGACGACGTGCGCCTCGTTGCACGCAAACTCCTGCGCGCCAACTCCTTCCTCTATCTCGGCCGCAACGTACACTACCCCATCGCACTCGAAGGCGCACTAAAACTCAAAGAAATCACGTACATCCACGCTGAAGCCTATCCCTCGGGCGAAATGAAACACGGCCCCATCGCCCTCATCGATGACCGCCTTCCCGTCATCGTCATCGCCCCCAAAAACTCAACCTACGAAAAAACGCTCTCCAACCTGCAGGAAGTCAAAGCCCGCAACGGCCGCATCATCAGCATTGTGACCCAGGGCGACGATATGCTCACACGCGTCTCGGAACACGCATTCACCATCCCAGAATGCGACGAAATCGTCCAGCCCTTCCTCAGCGTGCTTTACCTGCAATTGCTGGCCTATCACATCGCAGATTTACTGGGTAATGACGTCGATCAACCCCGTAATCTCGCCAAATCTGTGACGGTTGAATAATGATTTGATTGCTCGCTTTGCGCCGTGCGATCGCGCGGCGCTACAGCTCGCATTTTGGCCAATTGCCTGCGGCAATATGTCCAAAAGGGACGTGTCACAACACGTCCCTGCATTTGGGGGCGCGCCTATGCGCCATGGGCGCATACGGCTTGCGTTTTGGCCTATTGCCTGCGGCAATACGGCCCAAAATAATACCACGGGACATCTCTGCACTGTGAACCATGCAATTCCAAACGAATCTGCATCCATCATTGCGCATTGCCCTTGCAAACTGTGAATTGCACATCGCGAATTAAATTTTTGCATGTACAAATCACAAAAATGGTATAATCACATAACCCTTGGTATTCCTGTTATCGATACAGAAGGAGGAAAACAATGAGATTATATTTACCAGCATTATTGACGTTATTCCTCTTTGTTTCGCCCAATGTCTTTGCCCAGGACACACCGCAAAAAGCGTTAGATAGCGGGAATGAAGCACAGGCACAGTCGCTCTTACAGGAAATGAGCACACAGAGTGATGCTGAAAAAGCGGTTGCTGGTCTTTGTGGGCTCGCTCAGCTTGAGACTGCAAAAGGCAATATTGAACAGTCCAATACCTATCTCCAGCAGGCACTCGAAAAATCCCCCAAAATTGACAAAAAAAAGGGATGGGCTGTCGTCATTTCATGGTTGCAGGCAGAAAATGCACGCAAAATGAATGACATTGCCGGCTGCAAAAAATCCCTTCAGGCTATGCGTGAACATTTAGAAAATGCTTCCAAAATCAGCCCTGTATGGAAGGGCATTCTCGAATACACGACAAGTCTGGTCGAAACAGATAACGATGATGCCCGCGATGCTGCAGAAGCTGCTATCGAAGCTTATAACAATACAAAATTCAAGTTCGAACGAGGAATGGCCTACCTCCGACTCGCTGATCTTGAATGGGCTCGCGATAAACAAAGAAGAGCCTTTAATTACTACGACGATGCCATACACGATTTCAGAACCGATGCGTCTAAAGCTGCACTGCGCAAAGCTGCACAAACACAACTTCTCATAGCCAGAAAAAAACTTGAGGCGGAAGACTTGAAGGGGGCAAAATCGCGCATTACAATTGCACAGAAAGATATTGAGGCCGCTGGCAACCCAGAGGATCTCATCAGGGAATTCAAAGAACTCGAATCGAAGATTCAATAATTCTGTGTGGAGAAAGATATGAAAAAGTTCCTTTTTCCATTTGTGATTTGCTGTTTTGCATTGTCGGGATGTTCCGGTGACGAGGTGATAGACTACGCACCATCGGATGATGATCCCCCAAGTACGACGGATGAGACGTCCAAACCTTCAGAGAAGCCGCCCAAAACCGACGAAGAGACGGATCCTCAAAAACCTGGAGAGCAACAAGATCCATCAGACCTGCCAGACCAGAACATTTGCGATCCCGAATGTACGGAACCCTACGTCTGTGTGGAGAGTGCCTGTGTCTTGCAATGCGACGATGGTTTGACAGAATGCGGTGATCAATGCCTCAATCTGGCGGAACTCAATTTGGAATCGTGCGATACCTGCCTGGCTGGGTTCTGCAACAATGACGACGATCTGAGCAATGGCTGCGAAGTCAATGCCATGGCCGATGATGTCAACAATTGCGGCGACTGCGGCGTCGTCTGTGAGTATGACCAGACCTGCGAAAGCGGCGTCTGCACCAACATTTGCCCCGAAGGTGAAACGCTGTGCGGCGAGACATGTCTCAACCTGAATGCACTGCATCTGGCTTCGTGCGATGCCTGTGCCGATTTATACTGCGATGCCGACGAGAATCTGGCCAACGGCTGCGAAATCGATGCTCTGGCCGGTGACCTCAACAACTGCGGATCGTGCGGTCATGTCTGTGAAGCCGGCGATACATGCGAACAAGGAGAATGCCTGCATCGCTTTTATGTCATGCTCTCCCCCACCCCCGTCACAGACGAGAATGGCAAAAAAATTGGCGAGTTAAAACAGTTTACCAAAGTCAAAGTCGCCGAAAAAGGGGACACCAAATACCGCATTGTTCATGAGAATTTTGAGGGGCAGTCCGCTTGGATTACAGGCGAAGACCTCATGGATGCCGGCGATCAGTATCCCAACCGCAAAGCTATCGATTTTGCAGAGATCTATCTTTACAATGATGATGATAAACTCTGCACTTACGATTTTAAAACACACGACCCCATATTGCCGCATCTGGCGACGGTTTATGGGGATTACAACAATCACTGCGCCAATTTTGTTACATCCGTCCTTCAAAATGTCGGATTGATCTCCAAACATCAGAATGGTGCCAAAACCCTTCAGACTTATTGCAAAAATGGAAACGACGGTTACCGAAAGCTGGAAAACAGAGCGGATGGCAAACCCGGTGACATCTGGGGATTGGATGGACACGT
>JAGACY010000126.1 GCA_017613855.1 Pseudomonadota bacterium | reverse complement strand
CGCGCCAGCCTCTCACTAAAGAACAGAAACAAAAACGAAAACTCGCTCGAGAAAACCGCAAGAAGAGGAAGTGAGTTAGCAGTTAGCAGTTAGCAGTTAGCTAATGTATGGCTTTCTAAAGTTTATTCCTAAAGAATTGAGTTGTTTTCGTTTTAAAAGCGCATTTAGGCATTGTCATTCAACTGCATACTGCTCACTGCTCACTGCTCATTAAGAATGCCATTCACCTTTCGCTTTAGACGTCACCTTTAGTTTTGCATTCCAACTGCTCACTGCTCACTGCTCACTGCTAATTTGAAAACCATTTACGTTTAGCTTTAGATTCCCCCCTAAGGTATTGTCATTCAATTACGCATTTCACCAGTGGTTTAATTCATTCAAAATCACTATAATTATTCAGGTCGTTTATATTGGGTTTAACACTACCAATCAGAGGAATACGACATGAAAGCCAGTACACGATTTCTTAGTTTATTGTCCGGAATTCTTCTTGTCGGTGTTCTTCCGATAACCGCTCAGGCCCAGGATTTGCAGCCGGATCGCATTGAACAACAGCGCATTGCACTCGAAAAAGCCTATCAGGGTATTGCCAAGCAGCAGCAAATCCGTGGTCAAAAGCGATTATTGTTGAAAAACCTTACTCTTAAGGACAGAAAATCTCCGGATGAGTTCAGAAATAACCCTCTGCCCGATGATCTGACCTTTTTGGAAATTGTCTGGGATGGCAAACAATACATCGCTCGCTTTGAAGGTTCTTTCGAAGATGTCCTGGATTCTGCCAATCCCGGTTACGAAGAACTCGCTGATTTCCAGAGAGAAATGTTGACGGGTGAAGTTGCGCGTTTTGGTATTCTCGAACCCGTTCGATTTGAAGTCAGACTGCCGGGACAATCTGCTTTCGTTCCTCTAATGCCGGAATTTACCCAGAGCATTTTGCCGGATGACAGTGATTCGGCATGCCAAATTACGGAGCACCGTCCTCAAACGAGGATGAAAAAACTGCCTTATGGTGGTGCACTTACCGGAAAACGCGTTTTGGTTTCGGGGGGACACGGCTGGACACAGGGCAAGGCAATAGGCTGGAGTAGCAATACATTTGGATGGCAGCGTGGTGTTTGTTCTTATGAAGGTACGCGCGGCATCATCGAAGACGTTTCGAATGCCATGTTCGTCAACCAGTATCTCATTCCGCTTCTGCAAAACATGGGTGCAGAAGTCGTTCTGGTACGTGAAAGTGATATGAATACAGAGGGGGAAGTCATCATCGATAACGGTGATGCCGGATATAGTGAGGAAGGAAATTTCGGCACCGGAACACAAAATGATCCCATCGATGCTTCCCACCGCTTTACCTATGGCAAGGATTTTCGCCATAGCGGTGAAGCCAATGCCAAAGCGACCTGGACCAAAACCTTCGCGACATCCGGATGGCGGCGCATTCAGGCATGGTATCCTGAAGCGGGAGATCGCCCGACAGAGGTCAAATATACCATTACGGACGGAGGCGGCACGCACGATGTCTTTGTCAATCAGCAGCAGTATGGTCGTTTTCGCGATCTTGGCAATTACTGGTGTGCTGCCAATGAACCCTGCACAGTCACCGCAGAAAGGACTTCAGATTCCGGCGAACTCATTGCTGATGCGATGAAATTTAGTGCAAGCATTGAGAATATCTCAGGATCCAATAAACCCTGGTGGCAAATGGAGGCCTGGTATTATCTTCATCGAGCCATCTATGGTTTGAATATTGCTCCGACAGACAGCAGTGTTCGCGGCGTCACAGCACGACGCCAAATGGCAGATCGTGCCAATGCGGATATTTACATTTCGATGCATTCCAATGCCTCGAATACGAATTGCGATGCCGGTGGTGACACTGTGAATGGATTTTGGGTGTACACATCCGATATTCCTCAGGCGGGTACAGATCTGTATTCACAACTCGTCTATAGGGCCGGTCTTGACAGTATTCACGACAACTATGACCCCAATTTTTGTCCCCTTGGTATCCATGGACAAAGTCTCGGTGAACTCTCCGGGAGCATGCCGAGCGTACTCGTCGAAATGGCTTTTCATAACAATTTACAGCCACCAAGAGTTTGTCAGGAAACAGGGCTGACGCCTGCGCGTCCGGATGTCTTGTCATTGCAATACCCCCAATTCCGCGAAGCGGTCGCACGCGGCGTGGCAGACGGTATTGCTCAGTATTTCTCTATCAGTGCGAAGGGCGGCAACATCAGCAGCTACGTGAAGGGCGCGGGACTTCCGCCGGTTCGACCAACACATTTGCGTGCGATTAATGGTGATTCCCCATGTCAGCTCACCGTTTCGTGGGAGGCCGTTCCCGGTGCAGAGGGGTATAGACTTTATATGATCGATAACCTTCGCGAAGGACACGAGCGTGCCTGGAACGATGGAACCGTTGTCAAGGAAACCTCAATCAGCTTGCCCGATCTGACGCCGGGTCATGTCTATGCCTTTAAAGTTGCAGCCCTGAACAAAAATGGCGAGGGCTTTACGTCACCAGCAGTAACGGCGAGAGTACGCGGCTTGGACCAGAGTGTACGCGGGCTCTATATCAATGGCTATACACGATGGGATGCCAGGGTTAACCTCGAAGACAATGATCTGGAATATGCTGCAGAACACGGCATTGCGCTTGGAGCTGCAGGAAAAGATTTCTATTTTGATGGCGCACTCATGGATGTTGCCGAATCTGACAAAATCGATTTTTCGAAATACAAGATTATCGATTTCCAGGCAGGCAGAAATTCCGGTGATTCCGGTGTGTTATCCGAGAACATGCAGTCCCGGCTGACCAACTATACCAAGGCAGGCGGAAAACTCCTGATTTCCGGTTCTGAAATCGGATGGGCTTTGTCTTTCAAAGAACAGGGTAAAACATTCTTTAATCAGGTTCTGAAAGCGACGTTTACGGAAGAACAGGATGATGCCGGTGTCTTTGCATTTTCGGGAACAGGGGAATTTGCAAAACTGGGCAACATGAATTTTGATGACGGAAGTCATGGAATTTACGAGGTTCAATATCCGGATTTCTTTACTCCCAATGGGTCTTCCGCGATCCTGAGCTATTCGGGGGGGCAAACGGCAGGCCTGGCTTCTGACAACGTCATTCTTATGGGTTTCCCGATTGAAGCCGTTTATCCTGCTTCCGCCAGGGCAAAGCTCGTAGGATGCAGCGTCAATAAACTCGTGCATAATAAGGCATGTACGCCTGATGCGTATGCTTTGTCCGGCAAAGGGGCAGAAAGCTCTATATGTACTCCGCCTGCAGAATGCTCGGAAAATGAATCGGTTTGTGTTGACGGGAATACATTAAAGCAATGTCTCGAAGGCAAATGGGTTACCAACGGCTGCGGTGATGGAAAACAATGCAAGGATGGTGCATGTGTTGATAATCCGGAGGACCCGACAAATCCGGAGGACCCGACAAATCCGGAGGATCCAACAAATCCTGAGGCCCCGACAAATCCGGAGGACCCGACAAATCCGGAGGACCCGACAAATCCCGAGCCGACAGATCCCGAGCCGACAGATCCCGATCCTGATGAGCCATTTGAGTCAGACAGGGATCCTGTTCCTGCAGATTGTCAGGATGGGGAAACCTACTGTGATGGTACAAGTCTCGTCACATGTCATTCCAAAGCCTGGTATTGGAATCAATGCAAAGAGGATACTGTTTGTGTTGAATCAGAGGGCAAAGCCAGTTGTCAGCAAGCGGATAATGATGCATCCGATACGCCTTTGGTATCACACAGCGAGGAATCCTGCTCTGTTCACAATCACAGGGGACCGGCAAGCCCATTGCCTTTCGGTGTGATTGCTTTTGGATTGCTTGGCCTGGCAGGACTTCGTCGCCGCAAAGAATAATGTGCCATGTGCAATTGGCTGAAAAGGCCGATGAAATTGCCTTTGTTGTACGAACGATGAATACTTGTTTGGGAGCTGTGAAAATGAACGCACATTTGAAGAAAAGGCAAGCATTGGCCGTCATTGCAGTCATAGCGTGTCTGTTTTCATCAGGATGTGGTGATGATGAAAAAACACAGGTTCCAAAAGAAGAAGTCTGTAAGCCGGATTCATGTGCCGAAGGGTTGATTTGCGATACTGCTTCGGGGAAATGCATCGCCGCAGAAAAAACAAGCAGCTGCGAAGGCATAGAAAAGCCTTCTGGTGCAGAGGAATGCACGTGTCAGGAAGGTCAATGGAAATGTTCTATTTCGAGTGAACCGACAGAGCCGGAGACGGATAAATGCAAGGATTCGAATTGTCCTTCGGGACAGCAATGTGATCCGGAAACGGGTGACTGCATTGCAGAGGATGAGCCGTCTTCGGATTGTGAAGGCATAGCAAAACCTTCAGGTGCGGCGGAATGCACGTGTCAGGAAGGTCATTGGGATTGTACTTTTCCGAGTGAACCAACGGAGCCGGAGCCTGACAAATGCAAAGATTCGAAGTGTTCCATGGGGCAGAAATGTGATCCGGAAACCGGCAAGTGTGTCGATGCATACCAGACGCTTTTTTTGTACACCGAGGGAAAGGATATTTGTACAAAGGGTACGGATGGAAAGTGCCAAAAGATTCAATTGCGTGGTTTTAACCTAGGCATGTGGTTGAGTCGCAGCATTTGGGGGCTTCCGATTCAAGCCATTGAATATAAGGAAGGCGAGGTTCAGTCGGATGTCAATAATCTGGAAATCTATTTCGGACTTCAGCACAACGACAACAAGTTTACGGATTCTGAGGTCAATGCGTTATCCGAAGCGTTGTATGATCATTTTATATCGATAGAAGATATAGACACCCTTAAGGATTTGGCGGTTAATCTGGTAAGGGTGCCGTTTGAATGGTCGCATCTGATGTCGTGTGATGAGAATAAACAGAATTGTCATTTTCTGTCGGAGGATGATAGTATTTTGTTTAAACACATGGATTGGATTGTAGATGAATGTGGAAAAAGAGGAATATATGTTATCTTTGATCTACATGTTGCCCAGGGTAATCTGAATACGGGAGGTCATCGCGAAAAAGCAGAGTTTTTGGATGAACCGTACCGCAGCAGTATCGTTACGATGTGGAAACGCGTATCCAATCGTTATAAAGATATTTCTGCTGTTGCTGGTTATGATCTGGTAAATGAACCGGAGATCGATTCGAAATATGGCAATACAGCTGCGGAAAGAGCTGCCAAACTCGCAGATTTTTATGATATCCTTTATAAAACGATACGAGGCAATGGTGATAATCATATTGTCTTTATGGAAGAAGACTGTGTCTTTTGTGGTGTTGTAAGCAGTGATGGGGCAACCAGCAATGGATATAGTTCTCGCGGAGATATTGGTTTACTCCCGGATCCAAAAGACAAGAAGTGGGAGAATGTTGCCTATTCTGTACATAATTATTTTTGGACGACTAAACTGAAAAGCAAAAGAATAGATGCCAAGTTAATTTCCTGCTTTCACTCTTAAAAATCAAGCACACTTGATAATCAAACGAAAGCAGGAAATAGACTTTGAAAATCTCTAAAACATGGTTATCTTATGGCAAATTGCCTG
>JAGACY010000125.1 GCA_017613855.1 Pseudomonadota bacterium | reverse complement strand
CTCTGGCACGTCGATATGTTGGAGCTTGACTTCGGGCATGCACCACATGGCGCCGCAGGATGAACACAGCAGGTGCGGATGTCCCCCCGGGCATTTGTCTGTCTCGTCATCGTGAGAGCAAAATCGCCAGGTGCCGTCAAATCCCTGAATTTGATGGACGAGTGAAGCTTCGGTCAGCGAAGCTAAAATGCGATAAAGCGTCACTCGATCCAGATTCTGATCCGGAATGGACTGCAAGATCTCGAGGTGAGTCAAGGGACGCTGTGCCATTTCGAGCACAGATAATACCCGTACCCTGTGTTTGGTCGTTCTCAGTTTGGCATTTTTTAGCCGTTGTGTGCTGATTTCTTCGATGTTCATAATTCACTCAGAGCTTTGGTAAAAGCATCCTGCAGGCATGGCCACTGCAAATCGCCGCCGGGATCGAGATCGTATGGCATGACTTTAAAACTGTTGGCGGCTCGCACACGTTTCCACTGAGCTCGCGTGGACATGGTCACAAATTTTTTGAGATCCCGTTTAATATCATCATCATGCTGATAATATTGTGTGAGATGCTGTTTTGCGAGATTAAATACTTCTTTGGGAGAACGTTTTTGTACAATAAACCATTCGACAAACGAGTCGATGACGCGATAGGGCATGAGATCGACTTCGTCGGCCTGTTTGGTTTCAACGGGACGGAGTTCCGCCGAGGGAGGCTGTGCAAACACGAGGTCTAGTGCGGGTATATCGTGGAAATTCCGTGCCCATTCGAGCCATGAGGAGAGCAGGGTTTTGGGGATGTTTCCGACAGGATCGAGGCTTCCCGACGAATCGCCGTCCATTGTGCAGTATCCGACGGAGGCTTCGGACATGTTGCCAGTCGTTAAAAGCAGGGCATCGTGGGCATTTGCCAATGTCCATATCACCGAAGAACGTGTTCTGGCCTGGACATTTTGCAGTGTCAGGTCATCGTGTTCCCAGGTGAGCTTGCGCCCAACTGATTCTTCGATGGTTTGTACGGTTTGCGCGGCAATTTCGCCAATGGGAATGACCGGGCAATCAAAACCGAAGTGTTCGGCAAGTGCCAGAGCCGCTTTTTGTGTACCAGCAGAGGAAGAGGATGAACTGGGAAGGTAGGCGGTATAAAGGAAATCCTTCATGCGCGTTTTGAGTTGTTCCGGTGTCTCGTCCGGATATTGCATGGCCATGAGCCTTGCAGCAATGACGGCAACCATGGCCGAATCGCGTCCACCCGAGAGTGCCAGTGCCAGTTTTGAAATGTGTGCGCGTTTCATATAATCGTGCAGGCCAAGGCATAATGCGGCTTCGAGCTCGGCAAATGTATAATCATCTTCATTATTGGGACATGAACCGGCTTTTTTAAGATGTGCGAGTGTCGGATCAAAAGCTTTTTCGGGCTGATCATCCGAAAAAGTCACCATGACATCCTCAAAACCAAACCTGCGGGAAAGTGCATTAATATGGCCGTTTTCCAGGATATATCCACCGCCGTCGTAAATCGTGGTTCCATCTGGTGTTCCAAGTACATTCGCGCGAATGAGCGTGGCTTCGAGTGCGGCGCTTAGATTGAGGCGTCGTGTCAGTTCATCGCGAAATCGATTGATGGCAAAAACGCGATTGTTGACTTCGATACATAGAGATTTTTTAGGCGGTTCCGGCCAACATTCAATGTCACCCGCATAAATTCTGAGGCTTTCGAGCCCTTCAATCTGGCCGTTCCATTCGCCGATCATCGCTCCAAGATGCGGCTCGGATTGTTTTGAATAATCCCAGTGTGCAAACCAGCGATCTTCGTGAATGTCGCCCGGCATATAGCGTTTGGGGACGATGGCCATGAGGACACCGTCGTGAAACACGGCTGCTGCGTTGTAGAGCATTCCTTCGTGCATAAAAGGCGCACCGCAAACCAGCGTCAAACCTTTGGTGAGCGGCGCCAATTCTGCGAGTGATTGTTCGGCAAACAAAGCTGTCTGCGGGTGCAGATAAAGATCACGTGCATTGGGCACGCCAATCGTGAGCTCCGGAAGAACGAGCAGTTCGGCCTGACCTTCTTTGGCCGTTTTGATGGCACTTCGAATGAGATTGAGTTGTCCCGACCAGTCTCCAATCGTCGGATTGACACAGGCAATTGCATATTTCATGGTTGTGTCTTTATCTTTTGGTTGTTTCATGATTTGGAAAATTCGGCTTTTGGCCTTGCGGCCAATGCGCCTCATGGCTTCGGCCTATGGGCATTCTGCCCATACGGCCTGCGCATGAATGGGAAAAAGAGAATACAGTGTCTACCGTGTTCCCCAAATGGGAAAATACGCATGTTTTAAAAGCATGACAAGGGTATTTAACGCCAAATCATCGGGAAAATGTGCACATAAATCATTCAGATGCGATTCCGATTCGCAGCGGTCATCGGGATTTCGAATGATATATTGCCCATGATCGAGCGCATCTCTAAAGGGCAAATCGTGCATGCCATTAAAATCGAGCCCTGCAAGCGCTTCGGCGCAGCGTTTTAATAGCCACTCTTTGGGCGGATCATCTTCGAGCATGTCATGTTTCATCAGCGGGGCATATAAATGCAGCATCGACACGATGGCCATGGGGAGTTCCCGCGTCAAATCCATGGCAGAACGCATGGCCAGGCGCATCTCTTCGATTTGGCCGAGTTCTCTCTGAATTTTGGCATAAGTCCTGAAAAATCTCGAAAAGGGTTCCCGCATCGCTCGCTTGATCGAAAGATATTCTGCGGTCTGCATCGATTCTTCGAGATGGTGCAGGGTATGCAGGAACCACTGGGCAATGCCCAGGGATTTGTCCGGCATTTGGGCATCCAGAAGATAATTCATCTGGGTCGTCGCAATATCGATGAGATCCGAAAGCACCATCGGGTTGTCGTGCAGCGCTTCACAGGCGGATTTGCGATAGGGCGCCAGAAATTTTGCTGCTTCATCGGGCGATGTTTGGGCTATTTGATCGGCTTGTTGTATGAGGGCAGATATGTTCTTCATAATGCGGAATGCGGAATTGTTTTCTAATTCGCAATGCGCAATTCGCAATGCGCAATTGGGTGTAAAACAACAGGGCGACTCTAAAGCTAATGGTGAATGATCTTCAAATTAGCAATGAGCAATGTGCAATGTGCAATTGGGATGCAAAACGAAAGTGCCAGATGTTTTTTACAAACGGATTTGCTCAGGCCTAACGGCCTTCGCGTTTTTAATTCGTAATTCGTAATTCGTAATTCGTAATT
>JAGACY010000124.1 GCA_017613855.1 Pseudomonadota bacterium | reverse complement strand
CGCGAAGAAACGGCCTTAGAAGATGAAGAAGAAGATGAAGACGCTGAGCAGGGAGAAGCTCATCGCGAGTAGCGACAGATTGAAGGCGTCATGATACTTTTGTCGAAGCATTGCCTGTAAAAAAGCGGCTGTCCCGGTGGGGCAGCCGCTTTTTAGTTTGGTTACTTCATCTCTTTGAGGATGGATTGGCGACCGGTGAGTTCGTAGGCAATCTCGAAGAATTGCTTGGCAATCTCTGGGTGAGAAGCTTTAAATTGGCGACCGGCCTGGATGGCAATTTCGGGAATTTCGGGGTGTGGCCCGATGGGCAGATTGGCATCCTCGGCGAGTTTTTGCATTTCTTCTGGCGTGGGGCAAAGGGTATCGACGCCATGATCTTTGGCAAGGCGTTCGAGCAATGCATGGCCTGCAGGATTGTCGCTGTAGACGAGGCTAAGGTTGGCGTATGCTGCTGCCAGAGGATAGTTCTTGTCGAGATTCTCAACGACCTGTGCCAGCATATAGAAGAAAAATGTCATCAATTGCTTTGTGAAAAGCAGTGGATAGGCTTTTTGAAGCTGATCAAAGGCTTCCTGATATTTTTTCTCATGAACTAAGATATTGGCGAGTTCGAGGTTGGCGGGTGCACTCACGGGATTGAGTTGGAGGACGCGTCCGAGTGCTTCGCGGGCTTCGTCATATTGGGATGACTGGCCCAGCAGGCTTCCCAACTGCAGGTTGAGCATTTCGACCAAATTGGAAATGCGCATAATGGGGCGCGTTTCCTTGACGGTTGCGCTGAACAGGATTTCCTCGAAGGGATGCGAAAAAGAAACCAATCGGCGTGACTCATCGCTTTCGGGCAATTTGACGTCCGCCAACAGTGCACGCAATTCCTCGATGGCATGGTCGATATCTTCCGATTTGATCATGTCCTGAATAGCTTCGATGCGCTTTTGGATGGCAGCCATATCGGCATTTATTTTATCAAATTCTGCCTTGGATTTTTTGACTTCTTCTGCATCGGGAAACTTGGCTGCAGCGTATTGGCCGAGGGTGACGGCAACTCTAAAGTTTTCTTCGGATTTGGGGAGGGCATGACAATAGTCCTGTATCACTTTGACATCGTGGTCGGCATCGCCGTTGAATTGTTTTTCGAGTTCCTTGATCGCTTCCTCGACGCGTTTGGCGATTTTAAAAGCCTCAGCATCGGCAAATTTTTCGGAAGCATATTTACCGAGGGCAGCGACGACTTTTGCACTTTCCTCACAAGGGGGGAGGTTTCTGCAGTATTCCTGGACTACCCCCAGATCGTGATCTGCATTACCGGTATATTTCTTTTGAAGATCTTCGACAATTTTATCAATGTTTACGCTGGTATCCATAAAAAACCTGAATTCCGGCACGCGATGACATGCCATTGAAATGTGAGCGAACAGGGAAAAACAAGCCCCAAATGCCTATCATACACCATAATTCGTAATTCGTAATGCGTAATTGGATGACAAAACTAAAGAGTAGTCTGAAGCTAGGGGTGTATGATGTTCTGAATGCGTAATTCGTAATGCGTAATGCGTAATTGAATTTGTAAAACTCAATTGTCACTCTAAAGTTAGAATGTTTTTATGCTTTAGGAATTACAAAGAGAATGCCTGATTAATTACGCATTACGAATTACGCATTACGAATTAAAAAATAGCGCATTTTGACTCGACATCGGAGCATTGTACCGCTATTTAAAAGCAGCTTAAGTTTGTCTGCATTTGGGAGGACACCATGCGCAGTCTTTGGAAGTATCTATGGATAGGTTTATTACTGGTATCTTGTGATAATTCTTCGGGATCCGGAGGCGCTGAGCCGGAAGATCCTGTGCCCCAGGATCCGCAGGATCCGCCTGTCGTTAAGGATGCATGCGAGTCGATGGTCTGTGCAAACGGATGCTGTGATGGCAAGTGCGTGGACTTCGATAGTGATGCAAACCATTGTGGCCGCTGCAATCACAAATGCGATGGGTTTTGTCTTGAACGCCAATGTGTGACTACATGCGAGGGTGAAACGGTCAAAATATGCGGTGGTGTATGTGTCAACTACTCAAGCAATGCAAGTCACTGCGGCAGGTGTGATCAAGCCTGTGGTGGAAATAAGATCTGCATCAATAGTAAATGTCAATGCGAGCCGGGATATTCAGATTGTGATGGCAATGCAGCCAATGGGTGTGAAAGTCCCGTTGACAAATGCAAATGCATCACTGGCGAAACAAAGAGCTGTTATGGCTGGGTTGAAGAATTGGCTGGTGTTGGCATTTGTAAGCATGGTGTTCAATACTGTGAAGACGGAGACTGGGGATTCTGCGAGAACTACGGCATGCCGACAATGGAAATCCCGGGAAATGGCCTGGATGATGACTGTGATAATGAGGTCGATGAACTCGTGGACGAAGACGGCGATGGCTATGATTTTGGATATGGCCCCGGATTTGACTGCTGTGACAATAGTGCGGCATGCGGCGTCGAAGACCCGGCGAAGGTCAACCCCGGCGCCATCGAAGATCCTAACAACGGTATCGATGATGACTGCGACGGGCTGATTGATGAAGATGAGTCAGTTTTGTGCTCTACCAAAGCGTATGCTTTTACTCCGGGTAAGCAATTGACAAATGATGACGCGGTTTTGCTTGCCAGAGCCATGGATATTTGTACGGATGCCAATAAGGATGGCTATGGCCTTGTGAGTGCACAGCTTTTGCTCGCCGATGGGTCACCGCTTCCAGGCAGTTATAATGAAGCCGTTTGTGGACAGGAAAATAATGGATTGAAGCTGATTTCTCCTGCCGAACAAGTTGCCGTCATGACCGATTTGGGGGATGGTATTGTTCGTCCGCTTAAGGGAACGATGGTTGCTTTATCTTCCGGTAAGGCCCAGGGCAAGGAAAATACAGGCATGAAGGATTGCTCGGGTACCGAAGTGTCTGCACCTGCTTTATATCTGGAAAAGAACAATAACGTTTTGCCGGTCAGTGCTGCATGCGGTGTCGAAGCAAATTCAAAAATGGCCAACGATTCCATCATGCTTCGGTTAAAACTTAAGGCACCCGACAATGCCAAGGGATTTGCTTTCCGATTTAAATTCTTCTCGAAAGAGTATCCGAGTTATGTTTGCGGCAGCTACAATGATTTCTTCCTGGCAATGGTAGATGCAAAAAGCGATGAGATTCCTGCAGATCACAATGTATCGTTCGATGTGAACCACAATCCCGTTTCAGTCAACAATGCATTCTTTACAGAATGTGACAAAGATGCCTGTAAAAAAGAGAAAGGATGCAGTGATTGCAAAGATGGCAGCGCCAATGTTCTGGCTTATGTCAATGACGTCAAACAAGCCGGTGCCACAGGGTGGCTGCAGACGACGGTTCCTGTGAGTCCAAAAGAAGAATTCACATTGGATCTGATCATTTTTGATGCCGGCGATCGCGGTGACAAGAAAAATGGATGGGGACATCAGCGTGATTCCCTTGTTCTAATCGATAATTTTGAGTGGACATCCGATGCGACAAAACTCGAAACCGTAATCAACTAAATACACTTTCGGACTATTGTATGTTAAAAGGCGCATGGGAATTTACCCATGCGTTTTTTTTGATGGTTAGAATGTTAGGTTTTTGGATCAAAGGGTTAATTATCGGATTGACTGTGGCGATTCCTGTAGGTCCTGTTGGGCTGTTTTGCCTCGATAATACTGTAACACGCGGCAAAATCGCGGGCGTGAGCTGTGCGACAGGTATGGTTTTGGCCGATATTTTTTCGGCATGTATCATGATCGTGGGACTGAACATCTTCTATGATACATTGCTGGCTCATAAAGTGCTGGTCAAAGTTTTGACAAGTCTTCTGTTTGCAGGCATGGGTATAAGCATCATTGCGACACGCTCACGTGAACGCAAAGCTACTAATAAAAAGGAACTCGCGGCACTTTGGCTGACTTCCTTTATTTTGTCTGTTTCTCCGGCGACTTTTGGTTTAATGCTCTATTTGTTTCCTGCACTTGGTCTTATCGGTGCAAGTCATTCACCGCTCATTGTAACGGGGGTGGCATTCGGGAGCGCCATGTGGTGTATGGCTATCCTTTTCGGCGGATCTTTCATTCGCAGATGTCTTGGGCAGGATATTAAGAAATTTAAAACCGTTGTCGGTAGTGTGTTCATCTTATTTGGTATCATTGGAATTGCGGCTGCAATCTTTTAACCGGTTGTTACCTTTCGCTCATAGGGCTTTTCCATTATGGCATGGAACGATCCATTTGAAACGCTCGTCGACTCAATCGTCGAAGACCTCGGGACTTTTTTGCAGGAAGAAGAAAACCTTGAACTCATGACGGTTATGCAAACGCAGGAGATCTGCCGTGATTTCTGCAATTTCCTTTGTAAGGATGTCCATAAGGCAACCCCGCGCGACTATACAGTCTATACCCAACTGCATGCATTTACTCCCGAAGAAGAGGAGGAATATGCAGTAAAACTCGGATATATCAAGGCATTTTGCGAGGCCACTCAGGATAAAAAGGGCGAATCTGCAACCCAGGTAAACGTCAACGAAAAACACCCCTTCAACTCTGTTTCTATAAAAGAACGGGCTTTAATGCGTGAACGGCGCGCGACTCAGTCTTTTGATGCGAATGGATTTCGCATTGATGAACTGATGATGATGAGCGAGCAGGATGAGGAAGCTCTGAATGCAAAACCCGAAAAGAAAGAGTCTGCGCCGGCTCCCAAGCTGACTTCGGGACTCATTGCCATCGGCAAAACGGATCTGCGTCCGAAAGATCTTTCTATTCAGGAACTCGAAAAGGCTACACAGGCTACGCCCAAAAAACCACTAAAAGCCGTCGGCCAAGGAGACTTAAACAACTCGACACATCCTGGTCTTTCCGAAACAAATCTCAATAAAGTCAGTGCTGACACGAATTTCAATAAAGTCAATGCCGACACGAATCTCAATAAAGTCAATGCCGACACGAATCTCAATAAAGTCAATGCCGACACGAATCTCAATAAAGTCAATGCTGACACGAATCTCAATAACGTCAATGCCGACACGAATCTCAATAAAGTCAGTGCCAGTGATTCGCTCGATATGCTCGTCAGCAAGGCGAAAAACCGTGCCAATCAGGCAGACGTTAAAAATTTACTGGAAAAACTTGAAGACAGCAATGATGTCTCTGATTTCAGGCACTTCAGCCTGAATCCAAATGAATCCTTGGCAATTCCTGTGCATTCCGATACGTACCAGCGTGTTGCCAACGAAATCGGAGAACAAAAGAATCAGGCGTCTGAGCAGAAAAATCAGGAAAATGCCGAATCTAAAAAGGATGAAGTAGAATCGGCTGATTTTATGCGTGGTGTCGAAGGGGTGAATTACGATTTTTCTTTACAAAATATCCGCAAAATGCGCGAGTTTGAGAAGAAACAGGCCAAAAAAATGCAGCTAAAGGACACCGGTGAGTCTTTGACCGATGAGTTTCGGCCCTATATGTTTGATTCCAAATATCTCATCGATATCCCCATTCCAAACGCGGCAGAGATGTCTCCTGTCAAGGTTTCGCTCATCAATCGTTATTTGTTTCCACTCGCTCCTGCCATTGTTGCGTTTGCTTTCGCTTTCCTGATGCTCACGCTGTCAGCGATTGTCGGCCTTCTTTTGCTGCTTGTAGGCGGTATTTGTGTGGCAGCAGTTCTTGCCGATATCAAACCAGCTCCGCAGCAAACGCCTCAGGCTGCCATCATGTCCTATCTCAATGCACGTCAGGGCCGCTGTTATGGATGTGCCATGTCTTTGCTTGCACAGTCGGGCAAAAAACAACAGCCGATTGATTTGCATGCCATCTGGCAGCCCGAAAATGCCTGGCCGGCAGCGATTAAGATGCGATTCCGTCCGGAACCGCCTCCCGAAACGCGCATTGTAGCGACTTCGGCAAAAAAAGATGCACAGCTTCTCTTTTATATGGTGGGTGCGACGTACTACCTTGTGCCAATGGTTCAGATCGATGGGAAATGGTACATTACGAATCCCAAACTTCCCCCGCATGAAATGGCATAAAAGGGAGGTATGATGATGTTTGGAGCCGTCTATTCGCTGTTGGCGAATACGACGGCAAATAACGCCGCTATGCAGAGCATACGCGGCGTTTGTTATTTGAGGTTATTCATCGTCCTCATCGATATAGTCGTCATCTTCGTCTTCTTCGTCGTCATCGCTTTCGTCGAAAAGACTGTCGTCAGCATCTTCGCCTAAAGCAGCCCGCAATTTATCGATACCGCTGCGTTCAACCTGGCGGATGCGTTCCCGCGTCAAATTGAGCAAAATACCGACATCTTCGAGGGTTATGCCGCCGCGATCCGCAACATCCAGTGCGCATGTCTCGGTCATTTCCCATACTTCCAAATCCGGGAAATTCATTTTGATAGATCCCGATTGAGGAACGATGTCAAGGTAGAGATGATATTTGCACGAAACCCATGGACATGGACGCTGGGCATTGCGACAATCACCTCGCGAACGTGGCCTGAATTGCTCAAATGCTTGAAAGATCTGCTGAGCTTCTTCTATCTTGTCGCGTGGAAGCCCTCGGAGTGCAAGGGTTTTTGAACGGCGCAAACCGCGTCTTGCGCCTCTTCGTGCAGTTGTTGTTCTTATGGGACGCGAGGGTTTTGACTCATCCGTCATGGAATCATCCCTTTAGCATGAAGGTGAAGCAGAATGCAGCTATTGCTGAATCGGCGTTTTAAAACCTGCTTAATTTGCCGCAAAAGTGTATTCAATGTCAAGTATTCGTGCAGATTATGGAAATAAAATCCAATGATTTTGCATTATATGGATTGAAGCGCATGAAAATGGCATAAAATGCCTGACATGCAGCGGAACTGTTGATTGAATAAAGGAAAAAAATAATGAAAAATTATCATTCAAAATGGATTGTTTTTTTAATGACACTACTCATTGCTCTGATGTGCACGAATGCATGGGCTCAAAATGAACGTCCAAGACTGGGGCTGAGTGTTTCTCCGCTTCAGGTTTCACCTCTGCTTTTGCAGCACCTGCGACTTGCCGAGGGAGAAGGCCTGATGGTGAGTAATATTGTCGTCGGTGGTGAACTGGAAGCAGCCGGCCTTTCACAGGGAGATATCATTCTGGCAATCGATGGACATGCGCTTTCGCGGCCATCCGAGATTACAAGCTATGTTGCGACGCTTCCCCAAAATACGCAGGTGACGCTCGACGTCATACAAAAAGGCGAACATCGCCAGATTTACCTCAAGCTTGACAATCTTCCCGATGAAATTGTCTGGAAATATGCCCAGCCGATTTCTCGTCCGGGACGCTCGCAGCTCGGCCCGGGAACGAACAATCTGAATCCGCCTGCCTCACCGCGTCTGCATGCTCAGCCCAATGGGTCGAGCAGCAGCAGGTCGATGTTCAAGTCGATCGTCTCAACGGAGGATGGCATTAAGGATTCGACGGTGATCATTTCCGGATCTGTCGATGATCCCAATGCCGAAATCGAGATTACGATTGGGCAGAATAACTATAAGACGACGATTGGTGAAATCGGCAAACTGCCCGAAGAAGCCCAGAAAGTCGCAGAACAGGCCATTCATCAGTCCGGAAGTTTTTCGTTCTCCTTTGGCGGCAGCGGCTTTGGGGATGATATTTTTGAGGAAATGATGCGTCGCCAGAGCGAACAGCAAAGAAGATTCGACGAAATCTTCAGGCAGATGTTCGAAGGCAATGATCCTTCGTTGCCGCCCGCACAGCCCCAGCAGAAGGAAAGTCCCGTGCTCAAGCCGGTCGAGCCATCTCCGGGGGATATTCGTTCATAATCGTAAGAACAAGTGCCATTTGCAGTTCATGGATCCGATTTTTTACGCCGCGTATGCAATAGCGGCGTGCGCGGGCCGTATGCCGTATGGACGGCATAGGCCGCGCCATTCATAAAAAATAACATCAAAATCTTCCTTTCCTTTTTTTGTTTTTGAATGAAATGCCACTTCAAACGTAAAAAAGCCGATTGGGATGCTTTTCCCGCCATAGAGGAGCTGATTTAAATGAAAAGAGGCATTTTCCTGGGATTTTTGATGTCAGCCTTGCTGGCTGTGACGCCGGCATCCGCTGAAGAGATAGATAGCACTGCGTGGTTAAGCGGCGATTATATTGGCGTTGGAAGTATTGATGTCCATAAATTTGTACAGAGACGCATTTATACCTATTTGATGGATTTCTTCATGACCAACAAAGCAGCGAAAACTGCGATGAAGGAAGTGAGCGATGCCGGCATTAAACTCGAAGACATTTTGACGCGCATCGTTGCCGGTGTGCCGGGAGATGTGGACAAATCCGAGCATATCGTCATTTGGGAGACTTCCGTCGATTTGTCGAAGTATAAAACGATCCTCGGGACACATACGCAGAGTATCGACAAACGCCTGTACATGGATACCGAGTATTATGCGACGAAACGCGAAAATGAGTGCCTGACCATTCATGGCAATATGCTCATTCTTGGCAGTGAACTGCGGGTTAAGGAAGTCATCGCGTCCATTAAGAACCATTATCAGAATGGCCCGAAGTCGTCTGACTTGCAAAAGGAAATGAAGCGCGTCAAAAAGGATTTGGACGCCTGGTTCGTTTTCTCGATGACCCCGAAACTAAAGGGGCAGCTTGTTGGGCTCGATCCTGTGGTTGATATGAGTTCGACCGGACAGGGACAAATCAGGATTGCAGATGTTCAAAGCGGCAATATGGCCTTTGATTTTTCTGAAGGGCTCAATGTCAAAGGGACGATCGTGATGCCTTCGGATGAATCCGCAAAGCAATCCTCGGCGTTGATGAATACCGTGCTGACCAATGCTGCCGGTGACAAAGATGTCAAGGAACTTGGGTTTGATCTCTTCATGCGTG
>JAGACY010000020.1 GCA_017613855.1 Pseudomonadota bacterium | reverse complement strand
GGAATTCTGCAGATTATAGGATGCCAGTTCTTTTCCTCCCTGCGTGTATACCTTGACGATAATCCGGAATTGATCTGTATAGTCTCCGGGTTTCTTTGAAACCCCTTCGGAAAGTTCTTTCGACTGATTGGTCACGGCATAAATAATACCATTATTGATAGTGACAGCCTGACCAGGGAAACTCTTGGCCTCAAATTCGTGAATGGGTTTAAGTGTAGAAAGATCTTTAACCTTTGTCGATATTGTCTTGGCAACGACTTTCCCATCGCTGTCAAAAGTGCGTATTTTATTGGCAAGTGTGACTTTTTTATCGGAGAGCGGCATCTCGCGTATTTTATCCAAATAATATACTTTTATATATGTAATACTATCATCTTCAGTATTTTTGGCTCTCAGCAGGAAACGATTATTTTTGACATCGAGTGCCGGTTCCAGTTTATGAAAGAAATATTTATAATTCCCGTTTTCATCTTTATCTTTTTTGACAGGCGGTAAGTAATAATGCTCGACATCTTCCGGATAATAGGATTTCGCGGCCTCAAAAGGCACCCTGGCGATCGTCTGCATGCTGCCGAACCCTTTGTCAATACTATCCTGATCCAGGTTTTCGCTCGCATTTAGCCGCGCAGCCTCTTTTTTATGCTTATCGTCCTTTATATTCTTTAAAGTCCCGTAACTGCCCAACCAGATATAATCCTGCGTGTCCGTATGTTCCACGTTCATTCCCTGATGCCCAAAATGATACAAAGACATTGCCTTCTTTGCTATTTTCAGATCGGATAATTTATCCGGGAAGACGACGATGTGCGTGCGAAATGGGCTTTTGGAAATGGGAGATTCAGAAAGCTGAGTAAAATATACATAATCTGAATCGGTCGGTGCAGCATTGGTATTAAAATCGAATCCCTGACATACCCGGCGACTGCGATTGAGGTTGAACGGCCCCTTATACACGTGAATGAGTTTTCCACTCGAATTCTTTTTGGCCACATTGTCTTTGAGATTGTCAGGATTGAGTACATTGATTTTGACCGTCGCAGTCATGCTTTGGCCTTTGATTGCAGCTGTCCCTGTCGTCCTGCCAGCCGCAACCGGGCTGAAAGTAGGAACATTGTCCTTCATCGCCACCTTCATGATCTTGCTATCTGCAGATTTAAGAACGATCTCACAGGGTGCTTCGGTATTTTTATAAGTCTTTTTATTTGTCTTGATATAAATCGGGATTGTGACTGCCTGACGACCGTCAAATCCGGGAACGAGCAGATCATTTTCCGGGAATAAAAAGTACATTTCTTCGACGGTTTCGTCGCCGCACATTACCGGGCATTCGCCATTTTTATTGCATGTATCCTTGCAGGCATCCGGGCACAGACAGACCCCATTGTCATTACAGGAGGTGGTACAGGTTTCCGGGCATTGACATTTACCCTCATGATTGCAGGATGTTTCGCAGGTTTCCGGACACGGGCATATTCCTTCCTCATTACAGGTATTTGGGCAGGCTTCCGGACAGGCAACAGGGCACGTCGATTCATCAATACAATTCTCAGGGCAAGCTTCCGGACATACATCCTGACATAAACCGTCGTCATTGCATTTGCCATTGCATTCCTCCGGACACTTGACAATGCACTGGCCCTCAGGATCACAGGCATCCGGACAAGCTTCAGGACAGGTAACGTGCTGCTCCTCGGGACAGACACCATCTACACAACTGTCAGCGCATTCTGCAGGACATTCCGCAAGACAATTCCGGTTTGCATCACAATTATCGGGACATTGTTCGGGACATTCGACTTTTTCATCCGGCAGGCATGTACCGCTTTCATCGCAATGATTGGAACACTCATCCGGGCAATCCTGTGGGGTGACCTGGGGACATTCGCCGTTTTCATCGCAGTTATCTGGGCATTCTGAAGGACATTTGTCTGTTTCATCTGCCGGGCATTTCCCGTCCTTATTACAGGAATCCGGGCATGCATCAGGACATTTAGGTGTTTTGTCCGTGCACGACCATTCCCCATGATTGCAGACGCAATCTGCCGATGGTTTAAGGCTTTCATCACATGTTTGGGATGGTGTGCTGTCGTCGCTGCATCCGGACAACATGGCCATAGATAACAAACATAGAAATGGTGCGGATTTTATTTTCATCTTTTGTTCTCCTTCCTCTATGACATTCCCGATTAATTCAATGTGATGATTCTCGCAGAACAGTTTCGCGGCATCATTAATGAAGAAATAACGAAAAAAATCAACCTCGTTGAGCATGACAAAAAAAGCCACCTGCGAGCAGGTGGCTTTTTGAAGATGGGGGGTGAATTAGTTTTGTTTTCTGCGTCGGAAACCGAGGAGCAGTGTACCTAGCATGGCAAACAGTGCAGCCAGTGCCGGGAATCTGGACTGTTTCTGGACGAGTACGGCATCGCATGCGCAATCGTCTTCGACATAGTCGTGATGTTTGCCAAAACCATCACAGGAAGATGTGTCATCGCAGGCGAGTGTGGGGTCGGTACCATTCTTAAGGATTTCAGTACCATCATCGACACCGCCGCCATCTGTGTCACGGTTATTGGGATCACTTTCACCGTCGTCAATCTGGCCGTTGTTATTCTTGTCTTCTCCTGCTTTGCAGATGTTTGCAACAGATTTGGAACCATCGCAGAGGCCGTCGCCGTCCGTATCGGGGTTGTTGGGATCGGTCTTGTTTGCACCATGGATTTCGTATTCATCCGGGATTCCGTCGCCATCGCTGTCGAACATGTTGCCGCAGGAATTGGTGTCGTCACAAGCCTGGAGAGGATCTGTCCCATTCTTGATTTCCTGACCGTCTTTTATGCCGCCATTGTCGGTATCGGATTTATTCGGGTCGGTTTCACCTTCGTCGATTTTACCATTGTTGTTCTTGTCTTCGCCGGCATCGCAAACGCCCGGAACGGCTTGGGATCCATCACAGAGACCGTCATTGTCGGTATCGGGTTTGTTGGGATTGGTCGGATTCTCGCCGTTAATCTCGATTTCATCGGGAATACCGTCGCCATCGCTGTCTCCATCGGAGCATGCACCGCCGTTATCATCACATGCCAGCAGCGGATTGGTTCCATTCTTGATTTCCTGGCCATCATTGACGCCGCCATTGTCGGTATCGGCTTTGTTCGGGTTGGTTTCACTCGGATCAATCTGGCCGTTGTCATTCTTGTCTTCGCCGGCATCGCAAATGCCTGCCACCGTCTTGGAACCATCACAGAGGCCATCGCCGTCGGTATCGGCATGGAGTGGATTGGTCGGATTCTGGCCGTTCACTTCAATACCGTCTGTGATACCGTCACCATCGGTATCGTCTTTGTTCGGGTCAGTCTCGTTGCTGTCAATTTGACCGTTGTTATTCTTGTCTTCACCGCTCATGCAGATGTCAGCAACTGCCTCGGAACCATCGCAGAGGCCATCGCCATCGGTATCGGGATTGAGCGGATTGGTCGGATTTTTACCGTTGATTTCGGTGCCATCCGAGATGCCGTCGCCATCGGTATCGGCTTTGTTTGGATCTGTTTCACCTTCATCGATCTGGCCATTATTGTTCTTGTCTTCACCACTGGTGCAGACGCCATCGACGGTCTTGGAGCCATCACACAGGTTGTCACCATCGGTATCGGCCTTGAGTGGATCGGTCGGATTTTGGCCTGTGATTTCGGTGCCATCCGAAATGCCGTCGCTGTCAGTATCCGGATTCGTCGGATCGGTTTCGTCTTCGTCGATTTTACCGTTGTTATTCTTATCTTCACCGCCAGTGCAGACACCATCAACGGTCTTGGAACCATCACACAGTTTATCACCATCGGTATCCGGATTGAGCGGATCTGTTTTGGTTTCCCCCAAATACTCGGTTCCATCGGTCAAGCCGTCATTATCGGTATCGGGGTCATTCGGATCGGTATGTGTGGTGTCGTTTTCGACGATATTCGGCAGGCCATCGCCATCATCATCTTTGTCACAGATTTCTTTGTCATTGATGATAACACAGGCATAACCGCTTTCGACTGTGCATGTCGAAGAGCATCCGTCGCCATCGGTTGTGTTGCTGTCGTCGCATTCTTCTGTATCACTTCGTTTGCCATCGCCGCACGAACCCACCGAAGAAGAAGCAGAAACTTTAACGCTCTCCTGCGGACCACTCTTGCCATCGGGGTCGACTGTGGCAGTCACGGTGTAATCATCAGGTGCTTCTGTCGTCTCTACGACAAAAGTAATGGTGACGGTTTCACCAACACCGAGTTTACCGCCATTAATTTTGTTTTCGCTGTCATACTTGGTATTGGGATTGTTGTCGTTTTGATTTTGTCCGTTAATGGTGAGCGATCCCTTCTCGTAAGAGGATTTGCCGGTTGGCAGGTCAAGATCGAGTGTCAATCCTGTGGCATCCGCCTCGCCTTCGTTAGTGATGGTGATGGTATATTCGACCTTGCCGCCATCAAGAGGTTTGGTTTCGATCGTCGGAACGAGGTACGGATATTGGATTTTATGTTTGAGGTTGGCAGCGGCAGCAAAACCACCCGTCAGAGAAACGCCGTCGCTGCAGCTTGAGTATTTGTAATCAATATCCGTGTAAATAATGAAGACACCCTTGTTCGTATCATTGATGGCTGTTTTGGGGATATTGACGGTGACTTTTTGCGTGTAGTCTTTGCCTTTCTGAATGGTGCCAATATTGATTTTGCATTCCTTGAGCGTTGGATCAAACGATGCGACAGAACAGGTCAATGACGTTGGACTGATAACATCAATTTCGTTGGTCAGATAGAAATAGGCAACAGCGTCTTCGGCATCCGCCTTGCCGTTTTTGTTTGTGAGATAAATGGTTGCATCGAAATTTTTACCGAGTTTTGGTGACCCCGTACTCAGTGTAATTTTGCTTCCTTCAAAGTTGGGGGCATTCACGTTGAGCTGGAAGCCGACAAGGGTTGGGACCAAAGAGTCACGGCCGGTGCTGACACGGACCACAGCAGAGGTCTGTTTGTTGACGACATTGCCGCTTTTGAGCGGTAATGTCGTGATGTCCCAGCCCTGACGTGCGCCATCGACAAGATTGGCCTGGCCGGTACTCATATTGATGCTGTGATTCTTATCGCCGAAACTGCCGCGTGTATCCAGTTTCCCATCGCTTTTGTTGATTTGCGATGCAAAGAAATTGTTTTCGGCATTGTTTACGCCCGACAAAGTGTGGAATTCTTCCGTACTGCTTCTGGCAATCTTGAGTGAATCGCCAATGTAGGCATCCGTAGAAGTAGCATCACCTTCGAGGGCACTTACAAAGATTTTACCTTCGATATCACCGGAATCCGGGGCGCAGAATCCCGTCATGGAATAATCTTCGGTTGTATTCTCATTGACGAATTTATCACCGATATAGAGTGTGATATTGCGTGTAGGCAGGACTTCACCCTCTTCTGCCGGCATGGAGTAAACGACAGCCAGCGTCCAGCCTGCAGCATTGGTATTGCCGCCATTAATATTTTTTACAGCCGGAATGCCGCGCACCGAATATCGGCCGCCACCATTGGTGTGAATATAATCGGTTACATCAGCATGATTGATATAATAATTTGCCCATGTCGTGCCGGCAGGATCGATGATGGAAGAATTCTCGGCAGGAACATCCATATAGGTGTTGTTCTTTTCGGAATAGAGTTTAATACTCGATTTTACACTATCATATATACTTATGCCTTCGACATTAAAACAGCCGGCCCATATCAGTTCTGCTTTTTTTACGACAGCTCCGTCAGGCAAATCCAATTCTGCCATGGATCCGTTTTTCTTCCAGTCATTGGTCGTCCCTTTGGGCCAGGGTGTACCGCTGGTGCATGCCGGGCTGTTGTCAACGGAAGATGAATCCATTGTGATAAACGTACCAATGCCATTATAGGTTCCCTGGCAGTTTGTTTCGTTTGTAAAACTTAATCCAATCGTATTGCCTGTCAAAACCATGTCACCGGACAGGGTTTCGTTGATGATCATATCCTGAGCATGGGCCGCCGTCGGCGCTGCCATGGCTGCCAAAAGAAATGCCAGACGCTTTTTATTCATTAGAATACCTCAAAAAATGCATTTTATGCACGAATTAGGTGAATCGGAATGACCGCACTCAGCGGCCATCACCGCTTGTAACGGTCGAATTTTAGCGCGAAAAGATTAGTACTTTTTCTTTTTAAATTCAAGTATTAGTGGATTTGTACGTATTTCTTATTCATAATAAATGGATAAGGCCGTATTGCCGCAGGCAATAGGCCGTTCGGCGCGCCGTAACGCAGTTAGGCGCGGCAATACAAAACCATCCCATACTTTCCCCGGGCAAAGTTCTATAAAAAATCCCCTATCCATTTAAAAATGTGTTAGATAGTATGCGGCGTATTTTGCCAATCTCAGACCGGAGGCTGCCATAATGAGCGATAACATTCTCGATCTTCTTGAATCCGTGAAAAATGCATCCAAAGAAGATCTTCCCGAGAAACTGTTTATTTTCCCGCTGACAGAAAACGTCGTTTTTCCGGATGTCATGATGCCGATTGTGGTGTCGCCCGGGCCTATGCTTGAACTCGTCAAGCGCGCACAGACTCACAGCGATTATCTCGGATTTTTGTGGGGCGAAGGTGAAGACCCGACCGCAATGACAGCGGATAAGCTGTCCAGAGTCGGTTGTGTCGGTCATATCATTCGTATGGCACGTATGCCCGATGGTTCCTATACGATGATCGTTCACTGCGTCAGCCGAATGCGCGTGCTTTCATTCCTCAAGAGCGATCGCCTCATTGCCGAAGTCGAGTATCTCGATGATATTATCGAAGAATCCGACGAAATGACGGCTTATTGGCGCAACATCCAGGCGAGTTTGACCAAGCTTTCCGATATGGAACAGTCTTCCATTCCGAGAGAGCTCATCACTGCCATGCTGCAGATGGATCATCCCAATAAACTCGCCGATATGATCGCGGCTCATTTTGATATTCCCAATAAAAAACGCCAGGAAATACTCGAACAGCTCGACGTTCGTCAGCGTCTCGAGGCGGTCTACGAACTGCTCGTCAAAGAGCTCGATCTCGCCGTTTTGGGGCAGAAAATTCATGATACCATTCGTGAACGTATCGAAGCCAGCCAACGCGAATTCTTCCTGCGAGAACAGCTGCGCGCCATCCGCAAGGAACTTGGCGAAGAAAAAGACGAAATCGCGCTTGCTGTTCAGAATTATAAAGAACTCATTGTGTCTTCGGGCATGAGCGAGGAAGCCGCCGCACGCGCTAATGAAGAAATCAGCCGTCTGAGCGTGCTCACGCCTGAGTCGAGCGAAACCAATGTGATCCGGACCTATCTCGACTGGCTCTGCAATTTGCCGTGGAATAAATCGACCGAAGATATCCTCGATCTCAAGTATGCCGAGAAAGTTCTTGAACAGGATCACTTTGGGCTCGACGACATCAAACAGCGCATCCTCGAATTTTTGGCTGTACGCAAGCTCAAACCCGATCATCAGGGTCAGATTATTTGCTTTTTGGGCCCTCCGGGCGTCGGCAAAACCAGTCTTGCACGCTCAATTAACCGCGCCCTCAAACGCAAATTCTATGGTTTTTCGTTGGGCGGACTCAAGGATGAAGCCGAAATCCGCGGGCATCGCCGCACTTATGTCGGTGCCATGCCTGGCAAGATTATTCAGGGCATCAAGCGCGTCGGTGTGCGCAATCCGGTTTTCGTGCTCGATGAAATCGACAAACTCGGCAGCGATTGGCGCGGCGATCCTTCGAGTGCCATGCTCGAAGTGCTCGATCCCTCGCAAAATAACGCTTTTAATGACCATTACCTCGATGTGTGCTTCGACTTGTCGGATGTCATGTTCATTGCGACGGCCAACGATGCCTCGACAATTCCCAAGCCACTTCTCGATCGTATGGAAATCATCGAACTCTCGGGCTACATCGACGAAGAGAAGTTCCAGATTGCGCGCCGTCACATCGTGCCCAAAGAAATTGCCGAACACGGCCTGACCAAAGAGCAGATGCAATTTAACCCGACGGGGCTCAGGCGCATCATCCGCAGCTATACGCGCGAAGCGGGCGTGCGTGAACTCGAACGCCAAATCGCCAAATGCTGCCGCAAAAATGCCAAGAAAATCGCCTCGGGCGAGGCGCCTATTTCGAAAATCACGGCAGACAATGTCTCCGATTTCCTGGGGATGCCGTTCTATACCGACGAAGTTATCAGTCGTGGCTTGCTCCCGGGCGTCGCTGTCGGCCTTGCATGGACTCAGTTCGGCGGCGAAATTCTCTTCATCGAGACGACCAAAATGCCCGGTGTCGGCCAGCTTAAACTTACCGGTCAGCTCGGCGAGGTCATGAGTGAATCGGTTCAAATCGCGTTCAGCTTTATCCGCGCCAATATGCCCGTCTTTGATGTCAACGAGGAAATGTTCCAGAAATGCGATTTTCACGTGCATTTCCCGGCCGGTGCCATTCCTAAGGACGGCCCCAGTGCCGGTATCACCATCACGACGAGTATCCTGTCATTGCTGCTCGGTCAGCCGATTCCCGAGCGCCTTGCCATGACGGGCGAAATCACCCTCACCGGCAATGTGCTTCCCGTCGGCGGCATCAAGGAAAAAGTCATCGCCGCCAGACGCGCAGGCGCACGAACCCTCGTGATGTGCAGCAAAAACCGCCGCGATGTTGACGAACTTCCTGCCCACATCCGCGAGGAACTCACCTTCTTCTTCGTCGATCATTATAAGGAAGTCTTTAACTTCGTCTTTAAAAAACGCTGCAAACTCGACCTCGACAAACTTCCCAAGAACGTGCTTTATACTCCGAAAGGTGCCGCTAAAAATGCCGCTTTGCTGGCCGGTACCGAAGAGGATGATGCCGATAAAAAAGAAGTCGTTGCCGATAAAAAAAACGAGCGAAAAAAAGGTAAAATCAAAGAAAAAAGATAAATAATCTTATGGAGCGCTTGCTATTTGCGGCTTTGCCGCAAATACGCCCGCGTGCTTTGGCTATCTGCGATACGCCAAAGCAATTCGCAATGCGCAATTCGTAATGCGCAATTATTAAGGTATTCTCAGAATTTGTTCTAAAGGATTCCGTACTTCATCTCTTCAGGATGACATCTGAGTATTTCCATTCCAATTGCTCATTAAGCATAAAGCGAGTTTTACTTCAGTCATTTCCCTGTGCTTTGTCATTCTAATTCAAATAAGAATACGACTACTTAGGAAAATGCATGTCCCTATAGTTTTGCAAATCCAATTGCGCATTGCGCATTGCGCATTGCGCATTAAAACCGCAATCACCTTTAAACTTTAGAGTCACATCCGGTTATGAAGAATACGATAGTTCGTTCCATCCTTTGTTTCTGTCTGGTCCTCATTGCACTGGGGTTTACCGCATGTACCAAATCACCCGAAGAGGTTCGTGAATGGTTCCATGACAAACGTGCGCCGGTTAAAATGAAGGAATTCATTCAAAATCCACGTTTTAGCCTGGATTCTAAAATCGAAGCCATCATGGTTTTGACCGAACGAAACAATTGTACGGTAATTCCAGAAGCTTTGATGCCGCTTAAATCCGATGAGATCAACAATATTACGGCTGGTGTCATCAAGCGGTTTCATCAGCTGCTCGAAGAAAACCCTCCCTATGAAACGAGAGTCAAGGATGCTGCTTATTACCTGCTTCAGGTTGAACCGGATGAAGACAATCGTCAGGAACTGCTTACTTTCATTATCGATTGGCTCGATCCCGAGACCAGCGCAAACTTCTTCCTTTCGATTGAAAAAGCAGGCCGTGTGGAACAGCGGAAACTTTTCGATGCCATAGGTCCGGATAATACTCTGCCAATTTATAAAAAAGCGATTGTAAAAACTATCAATGAGTTTGAAGAAGCTCTCAAGAAAGAAGCTGCCATAGAAGCCGAAAAGAAAGCATCCGGCAAAAAGTATAAAGTCCTTTCACGTCCCAGTGACCGACTGACCACGACTTTGTCGACGACGCTCAATAATCTGTCCGATCTCCAATTGCCGGGGGCAAATGATATGGTCGCCGATATTTTCCTTCAGCGCATTGAGGCTCAGTATCCCAATATGCCGAGGACTTACGTGCTTCCGTTTGCTTCCAATCCTTCCGAAAAGCTTTTGCCGATGGCAAAGAAAATCATTACCGATCCCGAGTATAAAAACGTCAATCTCAACTATTATAAAGACGTTATGCTCGCTACGTATTATCGGAATGTTCAGAAAAAAGCCGGTGTTGAGGTCTGTACAACGCTGCTTCAGTCGGATCGTACCGGATATATTCGCTGGGACTGCCTCGAATTGCTTACGATTGCCAAAGGCCGCGATGGCTTTGCTCCGCTTATCCAGTCCATTCCGAATGACTACACAGTTCTTAAAGTACCTGAGGATCATCCGACCTTTATCGAACAGCCTTCGATGACATTCTGGAACTCACTGCGCGTCTATTGTGCTCATCTTCCTCAGAGTCTGAACAATCAAATTCCTCTCGAAGTCTTTAGACAACTGGCTTCCAAAGGGACGACGGTAACCCGGATGCTTTCTCTGGCTTGTTTGTCCACATTGGGGGTCGAAAGCGATGTCGCTTTGATGACTGGTTTGGCGGATGAAAAAACAGACATCAAAGCCTGGGGAATGCAAGTCTCGACGATGGGTGAATTGGCTGGGTTTACGAGTGCATTGCTCGAAAAACGACTTACTGTTCTAAAGATGGAAGCCGAAGCCAAAGCCGCTAAAGAAGCCGAAGCCAAAGCAAAACAGGCCAAACCTGCTCAGGCACAGGCAGCTCCCAAGGACGCAGCAGCGCCAGCCCAGGCCAATGATCCTAAAGCTGCAGCAGCGCCAGCTCAAGCCGCTCCCAAAGCCGCTGCTCCCGCACAGGCCGCCCCCCAGGCTGCTGCTCCAGCTCAGGCCGCTCCCAAAGCCGCTGCTCCCGCACAGACAGCCCCACAGGCTGCGGCTCCTGCTCAGGCCGCTCCTGCTAAGAAATAAAGGTGTTTCCCAATGCGTAATGATTTCGATGAAATAGGCAGTCTTGGTGGTGGTGCCTGGGGTACTGCATTAGCCCGCCATTTGTGTCTCAAATTTGGGCATGCACGCATTTGGGCATTTGAACCGGAAACAGCAGACGATATTAATCAAAATCATATTAATTCCAAATTCCTTCCTGGAATTGCATTGCCCGATTCACTGACGGCAACCAGTGATTTGCAGGCTTTTGCGGATGGCATTACGCTTTTGGTCATTGTGGTGCCAAGCCATGTCCTGCGAGGCGTACTTTCACAACTCAGGTATTATTTACAACCGGGTATTCCCATTATCTGCGCTTCAAAGGGCATTGAGAATGATACACTCATGCCCATGAGCGATGTCATCGAATCTGTACTTGGTATGCGGGTTCGTGATCGTGTTTGCTATCTTTCAGGCCCTTCATTTGCCATAGATTTGGCGCATGAACTGGCTACTTCGGTCAGTATTGCAAGCTATAATCAGGCTATTTGCAAAGAAATGCAGCTTCTGGTGAGCAATGATATCCTGCGAGCTTATACTTCTTCGGATGTGTTAGGGGTTGAGTTGGGGGGATCACTGAAGAATGTCATTGCCATTGCGGCGGGAGCAGTTGCTGGACTTGGCTTGGGACACAATGCTGCTGCAGCCATCGTCACTCGCGGACTTGCTGAAATGACGCGTTTGTGTGTTAAACTTGGGGGCGAAGCTTTGACGCTTTCTGGGTTGAGTGGTCTGGGAGATTTGGTATTAACCTGTTACGGTGATTTATCCAGAAATCGCGACCTTGGTCTTAGACTCGGAAAAGGTGAATCGTTCGAAGATATTCAACGTTCCCGTATCACGGTTGCCGAAGGTGTTAAAACTGCCAAAAGTGCCTTTGCACTTGCTCAAAAATACAAAGTCGATATGCCCATTGTGCAGAATGTTTATGAAGGGCTCTATGAAGGAAAGAGCCCTGTCGACGTTGTACGCGAACTTATGAGCCGGGAGCTCAAACATGAACTCGAATGGAGATGCTCCGGCAGCGTTGAGTAGTCATGATATGAATGGGAGTTATTCAATGAATCATAGAATGCACCTCATGTCAGAATTTGGGTTATTCATTGGTGTCTTAATGGTAGGTGGCACAATCGCGTCGTGTACATTGTCTGAGCTCGTTTATTATGGAGATGATTGTGAAGGCGCCACTTCGGTGATTATCCCCGGGAAAAATAAAGTCCTGTGTGAAAAGGATGTAGAGTCATCGGAAGTGGCATGTGCAGAATATCAAAAGATTATGGCCGAGGGGTTTTGTCCGAGAGACTATTCTCAATGCCATATTTCATCCGGTGAACAGGAGGATATTTATTGTCATGACGGCTGCCTGGAGTCTCAGGTTTTGTGTGACAGACGGTGTGTGCAGCCGAATGACCCGAAATATTGCGGTGCAAAGGGAAACTGTGACAGCACGGATGAGAAGAGCGAAGATTATCGGGGAATAGAGTGCTCTGCGGACCAAATATGTAAGAATGACGGCAAAGGCGTATATTACTGTGTAAGTGATCTGGTGTGTGGAGCCGG